>PWUB01000282.1 GCA_003563755.1 Clostridia bacterium | reverse complement strand
GAACCCGATCCCTTTGACCTGGACAGCATACCGGTCATACGAAACCGCAGAGTTACTCCCCGCTCCGAGTTCCGGAGCCTGCTGCGTTCAGCTGATCGGGACATACGCATCTACGATATCAAGGAAGAATACGAACGGGATCTTGCCACGTACAACATATTTCCGAGCGAATGGGAAGCCATCCGCCGGGCCAACGATGAGGAGGGGAGGACGGAGGGGTTCTTTGATGGTGCAACCACCGTCGCCAGGCTCTTCCGGGGAATTCTCATCCCGTCGGTTATCGATGTTTTGTATCCCGGGGATGACCGACACGAGGTGGCCCAGGTCTTCGCCGAGCTCCGGGGCAAGCTGGTGAACATCCCGCGGTACCAGGAGGAACTGGATGAGTTGGACAGGGCCAGCGATCTCATCGATGAGATCAGAGGCGAGATCGTTGAGTTCGGCAGGCTCTCCGGGCTGCACGAGGAGAGCCTGGTGGACATACGTCGCCTCTATTTCGCCCTGGAGAAGGCCATCCCGGTGAAAGAAGGAGATGTCGCGGCACTCAGGGAGAAGTTAGCGTCCGCCGCGAAGGAGCGCCGCAGGGCCGAGTTTGAGCTGGAATGCCTCGACGTTGATGAGGGTCGCATCAGGCTGGAGTCCCTGGTGCACGAGCGGGAGAAGGCAGAGTCCGATCTCGGCCAGCTGCAGCAGGAAATGGACCTGGTCCAGGGCAGGAAGAACCTCCTGGAGGCCGGCGAGCTGAAAGCCAGGGTCCTGGAGAAGGACCAGGAACGCGCTGAGGTGCGGGCCCGGCTCCAGGTTGCCGAAGAGAATATCGAGAATCTCGCTTTTGAGCTGAGGAGTCTGCGCCGCACCCAGCTGCAGCTGCTTCCGGGAGAGATCCGTCGGGTGCAGCAGGCTGCGGATGGGGTGCAGGGCCAGTTGGACGGCCGGACGGCAGAGTTGGAGGCTGCCCGACGGGCCAGGACCAGGATCCGTGCAGAAATATCCGGACTGCAGGAGAAAAGGGGTGCCCTTCGCGACCGCATCGAGCGGGCCGACCGAACGGGTCGTGACGTGGAGAAGCGGCTGGGCTGGGAGGCAAGGATAAACCCCGCGCGGGCCCTGGAGGAGTACCAGGCCCGGCATCGGTCTCTCGAGGAAGAGCGGGATCAACTGGAGGAGGCGATCACCACCGCCCAGGAGAAGATCGAGGAGTTGAAGGAGCAGCTGGGGGCGATTGCTCTGGAGAGGACGCGAACTGATTCGGAACAGGAGCGGTTCCGCGAACTGCTGGAGGCCTGCGAGAGGGAGCGGGCCGATTTGCAGGCCGCCCTCATGCCTTACGTCGAGAGCCAGCGCCGGCTCGATGACCTGCACAGCGCCGCCCTCATGGTACTGTTGGAGGGCGAAAGGAGGGATCTGGGCCGCAGGCTGGAGCAAGCCACGGTGCGCTACCATGAATCTCGTGCCGGGCTTTCACGGATGGAGTCGGAGGAAGTCTATGTTCCCAACAGCGATATGGTAGCGGTCCGCGATGCCCTCGCCGACCTCGGTATCGAGGCCCTGTTCGGTGGTCAGCTGGTCAGATCTCAGCCCCTGGAAGAGAAGGAACAGCTGGAGGTGCTGGATCAGCATCCGCTGCTGCCCTACGGCCTGGTGATCACCAGGGATGAACTGCGGATCCTCTCGGCGGGCCTGGATGTCCTGACGGAGCTGTCGCTGGAGGCGCCGGTGCCGCTGTTCACCGACCGTGAGACTCTCCTGCTCGACGGCGGCGGCCGTGCTGCAGGGCTGGTGAGCATAGGCGACGGGTACACGCACCTGGTGCCGAACAGCTCCTTTCCCCTGCACGTGTCGGAGGAGAAACTCCTCGAGCACCGCCGCGGTCTGCAGAGCGGTGCCCAAAACAGCGGTGAGAGGATGGAACTCGCACGGCAGGGCATCGACCGCCTGGGTGAAATCATGTCCCGTCTTCGCGGCTTCCAGGAGCGCTATCGGCCCGACCACGGAGACTACCTGGACAGGGAGCTGGCGCAGCTCTCCGACACGCTCCGCCGCCTCGAAGGGGAAGATCGGCACATTCGATCACGTATCGAGGAGGAGACGGGAATCCAGCGCGAGGCTGCCCGTGAACGGGATGAGTCTGCGAAGAGGGTGAGGGGGATCAAGGGCGAGGTCGCCCAGATCGAGGCCTACCTGTCGGTATTCCGCGAGGGCGAAGAGAGCAGGGAGGAGATGGAAGCCGTCAATGCCCTGCTCATCGACAAGGAGCCGGAGTTGGAGGATGTCGAGGGCAGAGAGCGGGCCCTGTCAGAGTCCATTCGCGGCCTCTCTGAAGAACTGGATGTCCACCGGGAAGAACTGGCCCGTCTGGGACGCCTGCTGGAGGACCTGGGGGATAGTGACCTGGGCGAAGGGGAGCCCCTACCCGGTACTTACGCGGAAATCACCGACCGCATCAGTGCGGTAGAGGGCCAGTTGGACGGTGCCGGAACGGCGGGACTGCGGAAGCTGGTGCAAGAACTGACCGGACGGATCGATGATTGGACGGTCCGGATGAGGGACCTGGGCTTCGACCCCGTGGAAGTGGTTCCACGGCGGGTGCCCCGGTCATCCATCGACGGCCTGGGGGCCAGGATGAAGGAGCTGAGGGGAACTCTCCGGAGCGTGGACAAGAGGGTCCATGACCTGGCGGGAGACGTGCGCGAGGTCGAGGGAGAGATCCGCACGAAGTGCCGTGACATCGAGGGTCGATACGGCCGCACTCCTCCTGGATCCATCACCGTGCGCAGGGTCGACCAGGCCAGGGTCAGGGTCAGGAAGCGCATCGCCGCCATCGATGAAAGAACATCTGAGATCGACCAGGAGCTGGATGCGGCGGAGCGGCTGGTGGATGAGTGGCTGGAGGTAGCCCGCAGGGCCCGTACCGTTCTCCAGCGCCAGGACTTCGATATCACCGCCGAAGACTGCACGCTAAGCGGGCCGCCCGAGGATCCCCGCCGACACCTTGAGAACCTCGAGGACACCGAGAGACAACTGCAGCGCCGGGTGCAGGCGCAGCGTTTCCGGGTGACCGAGACCTACGGTGAGGCCGCGAGGGCGGGCGGACACCGCCACCAGGTGACCAGGGACGTGTTCGCCAGCATCCGTGAGCTTCCCCAGGAGATGCTGTATGATTCCGAGGAGATGGAGCCGCGGTTCAATGAGTTCTTCGCCCTGCTGAAGCAGAGCCGCGAGGTGCTGGAGGAGAACCTTCGAATACTGGAGGAGGACCGGCGCGAGGTGGAAAAGAAGGCCCTCAGGGAGGGGGAACGTCTCCTTGACGAGCTGGGCCAGATCCAGGGATACTCGCGCTTTTCGCTGCGCGGACGGAGGACGTACACGGTGAGGATTGACCTCCGGGCGCCGGGAGGCGAGGAACGGGCTCACAGGATGAGCCGCTACGTGGAGCGTTCCGTGAACCGCCTGGTGGAGCTGGAAGAGACGGCCGTGGAGGGCTTCGTCCGCGATCGGTTTTCTCCCCACTCTCTCGTTGATGCCATTGCTCCCGTGGACGGATACAGGGTCCGCATTCTCAAGCCTCAGCGGCAGGTGGAGCGGGCCAACTACGTGCCGTGGGAGTCGGTGCCCAAGTGGTCGGGAGGCGAGAAGTTCACGGCGTACTTCATGATGCTCGTGACGCTGCTCTCTTACCTGCGCGCAAGGCGAGTCCCCGAGTACGCCAGCGGCAAGGTGTTGATAGCGGACAATCCCTTCGGCCGGGCTTCCAGCCCCCACCTCCTGGAGGTGGTCTTCGGTCTGGCGCGAGAGACGGGGACGCAGATGATATGCCTGACTGCCCTCAAGGATCGCGCGATCTACGAAAACTTCCCGATCGTCTACAGCCTGGTGCTGCGCCGGACACAGGGCAGGCAGTACGTGGAGGTCGGAGAGGGCTCCGTGCTGCCCACGGGCTCCGCGGTGATATCATCAGCCCAGTACGGGCTGTTCGATGAGAGGACGGATGACGATGGGTGATGCCCGAAGAGCCCTCATATCCGCCCTCCGTCGCCGGGGCAGGCGCATTGTGGCCCTTGATGAACTGCAGGTGATGGCGGAGGAGGGCGATTACCTGAGGTTATGCGAGCTGGTATCGGGCCTGCAGAGGGAGGGGATATTGAGCCCTGTCAGGGCCTCGGGATACAACGGGAGGTCTCCCTCCTTGTTCAACCGGTACCGCATTGTGGTCGAGGATGCTTCAAGGCCTGCATTCCTCGACGAGATATCCACGCTGCCCACCGATAGCGCCGTACGGTATTACCGTGGCCATCCTGAGCAGTACCAGCATGACCGTCCTTACGTCCGTGCCATCTGCCGATTCATCCTCGACGGCCGTGACCACCCGCCGGTGACCGTCAACGAGAGGTCCTACCAGCTGTTCCGGGACGAGAAAGCGCTGAAGTCCGGGCGGGGGAGGACTGTGCTGGAGCGAATGGGCCTGGATTACGATGACCTGTGCGTGATACCCACGGCTGAGCCCTTCGCTCACTTCGACCTGAGGTACCTCGGCGGTGATGATAAGGCGCTCATCATCGAGAACCTCGATACCTTCATCAGTGTACACCGGTGTCTGCGTGCAGGTACGCCGCTTTTGGGGGAGTTAACTCCGGGATTCATCGTGTACG
>PWUB01000068.1 GCA_003563755.1 Clostridia bacterium | reverse complement strand
GCTACCTTCGGCGCCCCGTGCACGGGTGGTCTATAAAGCCCTGAGATCTTTGGCGAATGTATACGAAATCCGTTCGCCAGGATATGTCCTCTGCCAGGCGTCCTCTTTATGGGAGAGGTCAACAATCTCGTCGGTTGAAAGGCTACCCAGTTCTTGAAGCACGGACTGCAGCACCCTGTTCTCTTCCTCCGCGAACATCTCAATGCTTGGCTCGCGCTCTGCTATGATGCGTTCGCCGACCTCGAAAGCTGGCTCCACCGCCACCCAACCTTCCTCTTCAAGTAGAGACATCAGCCATCTGTACTCGTCGGGAACGGGGCCCATCGGAAGCGCTACATAAGGCAGTCCGCTTATAGATCTTCCCAGTCGTTTGTAGGCCACAAAGTCCGCGAACCAGAGAAGCTTCATGAATTTGACCTTGTAGCATGTGGCCCGGGCTGCAAAATATACCCCCATGTTGGCCAATTTTGAGAAGCTAAACCTTCTGTCCCCGTGGAAGATGTCCGCTTCTCTTCCCACTGCCTCCTCCAGGCGGAAGACTTCTCGTTCCAGCCTTGAAGAATTGTCCGGAAAGGCTTCCCTGATCTGCTGACAAAGCCGATTGTACTCTTCCATGCCGATCCTGTGTTTACCACGCTCGACGAACTCCAGGATTGTGCTCGGGCGACGCAGCAGCATCAATATGTCATTGTGCGCCCGGGACGGCAGACTCCCGTTCTCGTATCGTGTTATAGTCACATCTCCCCAACCGAGCAGAACGGCCAGTCCTTTCTGGGTCAAGCCATACAGTTCTCGCAACTCCCTAATCTCGTTGGGAAAGATCAAGCCATGCTCCTTGCGATACAGATCGAAGGCCCGCTGGATTGCATCCTCCTCAAGCTCCTCTACGAACGCCTCAGTCCCACATACAGAACAGACGGGGACAGAGACGGACACATGATACTCGGTGCCCTTGACGGGAATCGGCTCGGCGCGATGTTCAACTTGTGCGGCCACTTCCATTCCGCACTCCAGGCAGAATGCCAACATACTACGCCCCTTCTCACTCAAGCGAGCCACCCTCTCTCCCTGTCGTATCGCAGTCTTCATAGGGGGTCTTCACATCATACGCCTCTTCATGAAAAGACAAGCAGATGATCCTCCTGCAATAATGAAGGAGATTCAATTTGACGTACAGCTGTTTCGTTTCCACCGGAAGGCGGAAGATCCAGAGGACTCCCGGGTACCCTCCCGCATCCTTTTCGGGTCCGGAGACATAGTGCCCAACTGAAAGCCGCATAAGCTGTAGCCTCACGTCTTTGTAGTTCATCCCCAATCGCGTAAGGGCATTCCTATTCTTCTGTCGATTGACTACGGTCAAGCCGTACCCCTCTGCAAGCGCATCACGAAGCTCCTCAATGAAGCAGGCAACCTGATCTCTGGATGAAAACGACAGCGGCACCACCTACGCTCTTATCATATGATATTACACAGATACTATGCACCTTTATCAAATGATAGCACGTTGCGTAGATCATGGCTAGACCCGGCAACCCCGAACCGGGTTGCACTCTACGGCCTGAGGCTGCGGGTAGAATGCATAGGCGTACTCCATTCCATGGATAGGATATTGTGAACTGGCCATGCAGGTACAGTGTGGCCCGCCGGAGGCTCATATCAAAAACAGGTCATACCCTCAGGCTGGACCAGTGGAAAGGGTGCCCAGAGTGCACAACACAGACCGAATCAGAGGAATCTGCGGCGGTTTCTTTTCCGTCAGGACGCCAGGAAAGGCGGATGCTCCAAGACCCACAGTGACCGCACCGGAATGCAGTGCTCCTTTGGGCAAGTTGCAAGCGCCCCCTCCTGCCGACATTGCACTGGGGTATCGAGTCCCCGCCAAGGCCGATGCTGCCGGGAGATTTTCGTGCTCCAGCAATGAACCTAGGCCGGTTGCTGTGGCCCTGCACCCAAACGACCGGCGGGATCCGGGGGATCTCGGATGACGCGCTCTTCATCTAGCGTCCAGCCGCTGTGAGTACTGGGGGTATCTCCCACCAGACCACCGACACACCCGACCCCGCCGGATGACAGGCTCATTCAGCAATGTAGTGTAGGGCGTCCACCGGCTCCAGCTTCGCCGCCCGGTACGCCGGGTACAGGCAGGCCAGAGTTACGACGACGAATCCCAGGGTGGAACTGATCATCAGGTTTTCGAAGCTGTGTGAAAGGTAGAAGACGGGTTCCATCAGGAGCTCCATGTCCTCCGACAGCCGTGCAAAATCCTCAGCGTGAAGACCTGCCTGTGAGAAGTGATGGGTGATGAGACCTCCGCCCACCACTCCCAGGAGGCTCCCGATCAGGCCCATGAATGCCCCCTCCAGAACAAACACTTTCATGATGTCTCTACCCCTGAGACCCAGGGCGGCCATCATTCCGATCTCGGTAGTCCGCTCCCGAACAATCATGGTCAGGGTCGTTATGATCACGACGGCGCCCATGATTATGAACATGACGTAGACCAGGTCCATGATCTTCGTCATCTCGTAGAAGAACTCCACGAAGGGATCAGCCTGGTTCCAAACCACCGCCGAATAGTGACCGCTCCCCCGCTGCTCGAGCAGGGCGACGAGTTCACTGTGCAGGGCCCCGGCTCCCCGGGCATCGGCTGCAAAGACGAGCAGTTCCGTCACCTCATCCTGGAGGCGGAGCATCTCCTGGGCCGTCGCCAGGGGCAGGTAGAAGAATCTGTTGTCGAGCCCTGCAACACCTGCCTCCGTGATCCCGGCCACCTCAAAGGAGCGTTCGCGCGGGGAGCGTTCGGAGTCGGTGAACGCCAGGGTGATCCGATCGCCTACGCCCGCGCGGAGCTCTTCAGCCAGGCCCCGGCCGATCAGGATCTGGTCGTTCGCCTCGAATATGTGCCCCTTGTGAATGTCCCCCGGCAGAGCACCGTATGCAATCTCACGCGCGGGATCCACTCCAACGCCGATCATCCTGACAATATGATCCCCGACGTCGGCCGCCGCCGCGAAGCGGATCCTGGGCAGAACATGCTCTACCCGCCCGGCTCCCTCGATCTCCCCTACCATGTGGGTCGCACCGCTTTCATCAAAGCCGTCCACGGTGTATCCAAGCGGCAGCAGCGCTTCCCGCACCCCGTACTGCGGATCTGTCACCCGGACATGTCCGTAACTGTTGTCGATGTACATTCTGAAGCTCGATTCCACACTCCCCACCATCAGGGCCCGGGCGAAGATCACGATGATGACCACGGTGGTGATGGCCAAGACGGCTATGGAAGTACGGACCAGATTGCGTCTCAAGTTGCGCCACGAAATCCGCGCAAGCAGCATTTCTACCTGCCTCCAATCACCTACCTGTGCTGGATCGCCTCCACTGGATCCTTGCGGGCCGCCCAGTAAGAGGGAATCACGCTGGCAAGTACAGAAACCACCACCACGTACAGCAGGATCATCGCAAACGACGGAGTGCTCCAGGCACCGTAAATGTGATCGCCGAGGGGAACCCCCAGGGAGTCCAGGTCGAGAAAGGCCTCGAGGCTCATGCCGTAGTTTGTCAGCCAGTAGACCACACCTGCTCCCAGCACGCAGCCGATAAGGCCGCCGACGGCACCTATTCCGCCGGCCTCCAGGAGGAATATTCGTACGATTTCACCCTCCCTGAGCCCCAGGGCCTTCATCATCCCGACCTCTCTCACTCTCTCTATGGCCGCAAGGACGATGGCACTGACTATCCCTATTGCACCCACCAGCAGAAAGAGGGCCAGGATGATGTAGGTCTCGAGGTAACCCCAGGCCTCGAGGGAAACCAGGAACTCGGAAGCATCCCGGTAGGACCGTACTGCGTACCCTGAACCTTGCATCATCTCCCCCAGGGCATCGGCCTGGCTCACAGCCTGTACTCTATCCTTCATTCGAACCATGATCCGGTTAACCCGGGTCTGCTCGAGCCCGAGGGCCCGTGTGGCCTGGTCATGGGCCATGAACACCGTTGTCAGACTCATGTCGGGATGGGGAACGGACACGATCCCCCTGACGCTGCCGCGGATCTCCGTGAAGGATCCCTGGGCGTCGTGAAAACGCAGCGCATAAGCATCACCCGCAGCGAGGCCGAATACCTCCGCGAGTTGACTGCCGATGACGATTCCCGGTTCATTCGCCTCAATGAAGCTGCCGTCCACCAGGTGTTGGTGGTTCTTGAACACATCGGTAAAACTGTCGGGGTCGATGGAGCGAACCCTGACTGCAAAGTCATAATCGGCAGCCGCGAAGACCGCGGAGAAGTCCAGGACAGCAGTGTGGGCCACGAATCCATCGCGTGCTCTCATCAGAGCCAACATGTCCTCCTGGGGGGTGAAGGTCTCCTCCAGGGGCAGTATCCGGCCTTCATCGGCCCGGGCGAAGAACTCCTGGGTGCTGATCTCAATGTGCGGCGTATCGTAGTCGATCACGTTGCCGAAGGTAATGCCCATGACACCGGCCATCAACGACTCCATGAAGAGGTAGAACACCACCGCTACCGCGAGTATGGCAGCGATGACCAGGGTTCTACCGCGGCGCCGAAGCAGATTCCTGAGAGCTATCCTTACCAGGTACATGTCACTCCCTGCCTTCGTCCCGGGATATCATCCCGTCGCGGATCTCAAGGAGCCGCCTGGCATATTCCATGACCATCGGATCGTGGGTTGAGAATACGAAGGTCGTCTTGAGTTGCCGGTTCATCCTGACCATGATCTCCAGTACTTCCCTGCTCGTTTCCGAGTCGAGGTTGGCCGTCGGTTCGTCGGCCAGGATCAGCCTGGGTTCCTTGACCAGGGCCCGGGCTATGGCCACCCGCTGTTTCTGGCCGCCGGACAGTTGGTTCGGGCGCCGTCCGAGCATTTCTCCAAGGCCGACCTCCTCGAGAATATCGCTGACCCTGTCCTTAGTGCCCCTCCCGTTCCTGCGGGCGATGCTCAGGGCAAACTCCACGTTCTCGTAGGCCGACAACACCGGTATCAGGTTGTAGTTTTGAAATACGAAGCCGATCTGTCCTCGTCGCAAAAGCGCCAGTTCATTCCGGTTCAGCTTCCCTATGTCGGATCCATCGATGTGCACCGTACCGGCCGTGGGCGTGTCGAGGGCACCAATGAGGTTGAGAAGGGTCGTCTTGCCGGAACCGGAGGGACCAAAGATGCTAGTGAACTCTCCCTCGTGGATCTCGAGATCCACGCCCCTCAGGGCTGCAACTCTCAGCGCACCCTGCTTATAGTCCTTTTTCACGCCTTCCAGGTTCACGAGGGGCATTGACTCACTCTCCCTTCGAGCCTGATGCTGGCTCTTCGAATATCCGCTTCCCGATGTTCTCCTGTGCATCCCGAGCAACTTCCTCGAGTACCAGTGAACCTCTCGGCAGGCCGAGAAGATCCTCCAATACCTGCTGCAGGAAGGTGTACTTCCTGATGATAGCCTCGAGCTTCTCCTCGCTTCCCTCCTTAAAGGCCGCGGTGAAGGCCTCGGCCATTTCCCGCTGATGGATCAGGAACAGCTTCACGTACATCGCTGCTGCATCCTCGGGGTAGTCGGTGTGAAATGTCCCCTCCTGTATGCCCTGGACGATTATGGACTCCATGACGGGAGCGATGATGGTCTGGCCGTAGCCGAAGATCTTGTTTTCCAGCTGCATGTTCTTTCCGCCGGCGTACAGTTCTGCAAGGAAGGCGGCCACCTCAACGGGCCTTTCTTTCTTGAGGGAGTTGACCTGTCGTAGGTACTCGTTGGTCTTCTCCAGGGCGGTAAGATCATCCCGATCCGCTACGGCCTGGATTATGACCAGTATCTCGCCGACGAACATCTGCGCGATGTCCTCCAGCAGCTGTTCCTTCGCAGTGTAATGATGATAGAAGCCTCCCTTGGAGAGTCCCGCTGCATCGATGATGTCGCTGACCGTGGTCTCCTCATAACCTTTCTCTCTGAACAGCTCCAGGGCAGTCTGAATTATCCGGGTCTTTCTCTCTTCAGGCTCTAGTCTCTCGGTCATGGATCATCCTCCGCCCCCTTACCAACCAACCGTCGGTTTCTAATGCCCATGATATACAGCGCCGATGGTGATGTCAATAGTCCTTTTGTGTTCCTGGAGAGAAGCGCGGACCACTGCAGTTGGTCGCTGAGTACGTCCTGGTGTTCATGGACGGCGCTGCGGGGTGAGCAGGCGGGACGTGCACCCCGGTGAAAGTGCCATCTGAGCACACCGCCGAGCGTGCTCAGATGGTATCCTCGTTACGGGCCGGCAAGCTCCGCCTGGAGATTCCCCGACCGCCATGCATCCATACGTCGTACGGGAGCAGGGCCTGTCTTCGAGGATTATCCCTGGAGTCCGTGGTCCTGCAGGTAGTTCAGCAGACCCTCTCCGTGCTGCTGCTCTTCTCTCTGGATGTGCTGAAGGGTCTGCCTCACCACGGGATTGGTCGTTGAGAAGATCCCACCGTCATAGCTGTCCGATATGAACGTTTCCATCATCATCGCATCCCGACACATCAGCGCGTCGGCATCCCTTTGCTGTCTGCCATCGTGGCGATTCTGTGCCGCGGGACCTGCCTGCGGACGACTCTGATGCTGTGCTCCGGACTGGCCGCCCACGGTCGGCTGCCTTCCCTGGAGCAGCTGGTCCAGGCTGTCGTGATGCTGCCTCTCCTGCTCGGCGAATTGAGAGAACATGCTTCTGAGCTGCGGATCCCCTGCCTGCTGCGAATACTGTTCGTATTTTCGTATGCAAACCTCCTCATGTTTCTTGTGATCCTCGAGGACCTTGCGCTCCTGCTGGCTGAGCTGTATCTGCATGTCTGCCACCTCCGGTAACAGCTTGTAATGCCCGGTCATCCCGTAAACAGGAAAAAATAGACACCGTCACCGCCCGTCCCGTCCTCGGGATGCTACGTGGGCTGTTGTGCATGTACCCCCAGCCCACGAAAAACCCCCGAATCTATGCCGAACGGGGGTCCATGCGACCTGATGTGCCCTGCAATTGAGTTCCCGGCGGCGCCCCCGTCAGGGAGCCAGCGCGCTCACCTCATCCCCGGGATGAGGCGGCAGACCCACGTACACCTCGGTGTCTCTACCTAGTTGACTCTCGATCCGCAGATCTCCTCTCATCTCCGCTCGCTGATATCCTCGAAAAGAGACACCGCTCTGAGGCACGTCACCGTTCCAATGGATCGGCGAAATCTCCCACCGCAGGTGAACTGCTCTGTCTCCGTCTCCCAGGCGACCAGGATCCGGCCAGCAATCGAATCGATGCCCAACTGCCTGAGAACGGTCTCGCCGGCTCCGTTGATGAGCATAACCTCGTTGTCACGGTTGGTGACGACGATTCCATGGTGCAGGGAGTTCAGCAGGAAGACCCATCTTCTGCTGCAGCGCCTCGTACAGCGAGGCCACCTGCACCGCGATTACCCCTGGCGGGTCAATGCTGAGAGGGCATAGTCTGCGGAGCATCGGTCATCTCCCGTGAGATCTCTTTCGAGTGCACGGATTCATGTCAAGGTATCCGCCTGATCTCGAAGATGACAGGCCTGATGCCATCCGTGCAGCACATCACGATCGTGTCACGGTCTCTCATCCAAGGGGTGAAGTCACCACCGCGCATGAGAGTCGAGATAGCCAGGCTGAGGTCCTGCCACGCCCAGGCGCAGAAACCTTCCGGCTGATCGGGGGAATCGATGACAAACTCCTGGCCTTGTCTGAAAAGGGAGCAGGGGCCGGTTTCCCTGCCACAGTATTCGTCAGCCAGGTCCGCGTAGAACTCGCGTCTCAACACCGTGATCCTGCACTCCATCCTGAATCTGCCTCCCCTTGGTGACACATCACACCGGTACTCCCACCCGAATCCACGGGGCACGCACCCCGCCCCCCCCCGTGCAGGGCGAAGGCGAAAGATTCGCCCAGGTACCAGGTCATTCGCTTCCAGGCGCAGACTAACTGCTGTCATTCCACGAGACATACACGATTCCCTGCCACAATGTGCATATTTGCCTGTCCCTTGCGGAAGCATCAGGCGCCTGAAGAACGGCATCTCATCTGCGTACCCTCCACGGACCCCCCTCAGACCGTGTTGACCCCGCATCAAGTCATCAGCGGTCCCTGATGACCAGGAGCAGCACACTCCGCTCGTGAGCATCCTGAACGAAAAATTCTGCCTGGACATCGGCGGTGAAGTCAGCCGTGAATGCCGTCTTCTCGGGGTAGGCATCCAGCCTGAGGCTCATGAGAAGCGGGTGCTCGAAGATCACGTTCTCCGGGGGAGCCTCGAATGAGGGTTGCATGCCGTGCATCACGACGTCTAGACGATACACGTCAGGGGTGGAGCCCTCGAGGTGGGTCAGGGCCAACTCGAGATCATCGTCCTCCGGAGCCAGTGGCAAGGTGTCAGGACCGAAGATGAAGGATACTTCCAGCGCACCGTCAGCCTGCCCAACTGCAACGGATTGCAGGGATGCCCGTGGATCGGAATCACGGGCCTCGAGGTCGGAAGAGCTCCACAAGAGTACATAGTGGCCGACGCCGCCCTCAGCATCATCCTCCTGCATGCCGCAGCCCGTGACTGCAGCCAGCAGTAAGAGGGCGATCGCCGTCGGGATCACGATGGCCTTCAACAGGCATCATCCTCTCAGTTGATCTGTCATACTGGAGGTGACGGTGCAGCCGGGGGATTGTTCCCCGGCCTAATGCAGTGTGGGTCGCCGGGCCAGTCCCGCTGTTAGTGCCGTGCCCGGGCTCGGGGAACTGATCGCGGTGACAACCTAGACGCAGTCGGTGGACGACAGGAAGAACGATAGACTCGGACGAATGTGACGGCCGAGGCAGGGATTTGCCCTCCCTTTGAGGTAGGATTAGGTACTGGCCGGTCCATTATAGGGTGCACACTTCTCCGGTGGACGAATAGGGGTGTGATCGATCTTGTTTCACAATCTGTGCGGCGGTGGTCGCCGACTCATCGTGTTGGTCGCAACACTGTGTCTCTTGCTGATCTTGACAGGCGGATGCGGCGGCGATGCTGAAGATACTGCCCACGAGCATCCAGCGACCCCACCCACCACGGCCCCCGATGCTGAACCGACAGAGTATACCCTGGTCGAGTTGTCCGAGCTCGCCCGCGACAGCGTAGTCTACGTTGCTGCCGTGCGGGGGGGCGTTGCTTTTGCCTTCGGATCGGGGTTTGTGATCGATCCCGATGGGATCATCGTCACCAACTATCACGTCCTCGAGGGAGCCGACAGCGCCTTCATCAAGATGGACCAGGAGCGCCACGATGAGGTAACGGTGCTGGCGGCCAGTGCACAGTGGGATCTGGCGCTGATCAAGGTCGATGCAGCGGATATGCCCGCGCTGTCGTTTGGAGAGGGCATTGACACGGTCAGGGTCGGTGAGGATGTGGCTGCCGTTGGAAACCCCGAAGGTCTGGAGAAAACGGTGTCCGACGGCATCGTCAGTGCCGTTCGGTTCGACGAGGACATGGGTATCCTCCTGATCCAGACGACTGCCCCGATCTCCAAGGGGAGCAGCGGCGGGCCCCTCCTCAACATGCGGGGAGAGGTCATCGGGGTCAACACCTTCACCTACATCAGGGGGCAGAATCTCAACTTCGCCGTACCGGTCGATATGGTCGTGAGCCTTCTCGAAGATGCCGGACCCCAGATGACCGTTGCCTCTGTCTTCATGGAGGGCTACACCGGGGAGTCTGCATATCAACACCAACCGGGTGAGCTGGCGGTAACCCTGTCCTGGGACGGGCCCTACGATCTCGACCTCGAGATATGGTCCGAGGACTTCGAATTCCTCGGCACCGCTTCCGAACTGGGTGAGTCACCGGACATCATACACGGTGACCAGGGACAGGAGTGGTTCGTGTTCCGCCAGTATCCCGAGACAGACTTTTCACGCGAGTATGACCTTCACCGGGATTTCAGCACCGGTGATTTCGTGGTATCGCCCTATTTCTTCGGACCCCAGACCGCGGAGACTGTCCTGGCCACGCTGACCGTGATTCTCCCCGACGGCAGAGAGCACCGGGTACAGCAGAACCTGCAGTACATGCCGCCCTATGATCAATGGTTCGCCGCGGTGGTGGACGTGGATTCGGGCAGCATGCAGGTTCTTGACCTCTTCGCTGATGAAGAGAGCTCAGCCTACGAGCATCAGCCCGGCGAGCTGGCAGTAACCCTGTCCTGGGACGGGCCCTACGATCTCGACCTCGAGATATGGTCCGAGGATTTCGAGTTCCTCGGCACCGCTTCCGAACTGGGTGGCTCACCGGACATCATGCACGGTGACCAGGGACAGGAGTGGTTCGTGTTCCGCCAGTATCCCGAGACGGAATTGTCACGCGAGTATGACCTTCACCGGGATTTCAGCACCGGCCGGTTCATAGTGTCCCCCTTCTTCTACGGACCGCTCACGGAGGACTCGGTTCCTGCCACGGTGGTAGTCATCCTGCCCGACGGTAGGACCGAGGAGATAAGCCGAAAGCTGCACTACGAACCACCCCGTGATCAGTGGTTCGCCGTGCTCATCGATGTGGATGATGTAAAGGTAGAGGTGTTGGACATCTTCGCCGACTGATAAGGCCGGGGTGATTTGAGCCCCCATGGGCACATCGTCTTACCGTACGCTGCCCGACGACCCGGGACCCGGATGATACCTCCCCGATGCCGATCCCCCACCGACACTAAGGCTGCCGTGCCGCGGTGTGTTCACGGACGTGGCCGTGACCAGATACCTTCTCAGCGGTGCCGCACCCGGACCGGCGCCCGGGAGGCCGAGTCATCCGGCCTCCCCGGCCGCAAATGGTCCGCGTCTGGCTGTCGCAGGGGGAGGGCGTCACCCCGGAGCCTCCCTGACCTCCGTCAGGGGTGAGCCCGGCGGTACCATGGGGAACACGTTCTCGTCCTTGCAGACTATGCAGTCGACCAGGGCGGGACCGTCATGGTCGAGAGCATCCATGATGGCATCGCGCAAACCGTCGGGACAGTCAACCCGTGACCCCCGCACGCCGTAGGCCTCGGCGAGCTTCATGAAGTCAGGGGTATCCGGAAGGTCGCTGAAACTGTAGCGCCCGCCGAAGAACATGCTCTGCCACTGTCTCACCATGCCGTAGGATCCGTTGTTTATAATGAACATCTTTATCGGGAGCCCGTACTGGGAAACGGTGGCCAGTTCCTGACTGTTCATCTGGAAGCTCCCGTCGCCATCGATGCACAGAACCAGCTCGTCAGGCCGGCCCACCTGGGCGCCGACGGCCGCGGGAAGTCCGTAGCCCATGGTGCCGAGCCCACCGGAGGTGAGCAGGCGTGCGGGCCTGCTGAGGGGATAGAACATCGCGGCCCACATCTGGTGCTGGCCGACCCCTGTGGTCACGGTCGCACTGCCGTCCGTCGCTTCGTGCAGAGCCTCGATCACCTGCTGGGGCACGAGGCGACCGGTGCGCGGTGTGTACCTCAGAGGATGCTCGTCCTTGCACCGCATCACCCCTCGGACCCACGCCCGGCGGCCCCGGGGTGAGTTTGCCTCCGCCGAGCGTTCTTCAAGGGCGGAAAGCAGGGCCCTCAGGCCCCTTTCCGAGTCAGAGATCAGGGAATGGTGTGCAGCCTTGATTTTTCCCACGTCTGCAGCATCGATGTTGATATGGATGATGGACGCACCCGATGCGAAGGCCTCCACCCGCCCCGTGACCCGGTCGTCGAAGCGGGCTCCCACGGCGATGAGACAGTCCGTACGAGACAGTGCGGTGTTGGCGCAGTAGGTCCCGTGCATCCCGGGCATGCCCAGGAACAGGGGGTGTTCAGCAGGAAAGGCGCCCATGGCCATGAGAGTTGTGGTTACCGGAATCCGGTAGCGCTCCGCGAGTTCCATGAGGGCACCGGCGGCCCCCTCATTATTCGCCCCACCTCCCACGTACAGCACGGGCTGGGCTGAATCGAGGATGGCCTCGGCCATCCTGGCAACCTCGGACCGGGGCACTGCCTCCTCCCCGTATCCCGGAAGGAGCACCTGCTCTGGGTATGCAAGGGGCGCCTCAGCGGAGAAGACATCCTTTGGTATGTCGATGAGCACGGGTCCCGGCCTTCCCGTGCGGGCAATGTGAAAGGCGTGCCTGATGATCCTGGGCAGCTCCCCCACGTCCCGCACCTGGTAGTTGTGCTTGGTGAGGCCCTGGGTGGCCCCGAATATGTCAGCTTCCTGAAAGGCATCGGTACCCAGCATCCTCACCGGCACGTTGCCGGTGAGGGCCACCACCGGCACCGAATCGGCGTGTGCGTTCGCCAGGCCGGTCACCAGGTTGGTGGCACCGGGTCCGGAGGTGGATATGCACACCCCGACCCTTCCCGTGGCCCGGGCGTAGCCGTCGGCAGCGAGTGCGGCCGCCTGCTCGTGCCTCACCAGCACATGCCTGAGACTGGCGTCGTACAGAGCATCGTAAAGGGGCAGAACCGCCCCTCCCGGCAGGCCGAATACCGTGTCAACCCCTTCACGCGTGAAGGCCTCGAGAATCGCCTCGGCGCCGGTCATCACGACCTGTTCACCCCGCATAGTACCGCTCCCTCACCCGCGGAGCTGACCAGCCGCGCGTAACGCGCCAGGACTCCCCTGATCTCCCGCTCCTCGCGGGGCTGCCAGGTCTCCCTGCGCCCGGTCAGCTCAGCGTCGGAAATTTCCAGGGCCAGGGAGCGACCCGGGATATCGATGTTGATGATGTCTCCATCCTCGACGAGGGCCATCGGCCCGCCGACCTCCGCCTCGGGAGATACGTGCCCGATGCACGCTCCGCGGGTGGCTCCGGAGAAGCGGCCGTCAGTGACCAGGGCCACCTCCCGGTCCAGGCCCATTCCCACGAGGGCCGAGGTCGGTGCCAGCATCTCCCGCATCCCCGGTCCCCCCCTGGGACCCTCGTACCGGATCAGCACCACGTCTCCTGGCACCACCTCACCGTCGAAGATCGCCTCCACCGCACCTTCCTCCCCGTCGAAAATCCGGGCCGGGCCGGTGTGCTTGAGCATGCTCTCGTCCACGGCTCCGGCCTTCACCACGGCACCGCCGGGTGCGAGATTACCGTACAGCACCGCGATGCCTCCCGTTTCCCTCACCGGGGCACAGGCCTCCCTTATGACACCGGGGTAGATCCTCAGGGACTGTTCCGTCGCTGCCCGTGCCCGCGATAGATGCTCCTCCAGGGTGCCCCCCGAGACAGTCATGACTTCTGCCGCAATGAGCCCCGCCGCGTGCAGCTGGGACATGACCGCGGTGACTCCGCCGGCACGGTGAAGGTCCTCGATGTGGTGAGGGCCGGCCGGAGCGAGGCTGCACAGCTGCGGGGTACGCCGCCCCACCTCCTCTACCAGGTCCAGGTTCACCTGCTCCCCCATCCCGGCTTCATGGGCTATGGCCAACAGGTGCAGGACGGTGTTCGTCGAACAACCCAGGGCCATATCCACCGCCAGTGCATTACAAAAGGCAGCGGGGCCCAGTATGTCCCGGGCGGTGATGTCCCGACGGAGAAGATGCATCACCGCCATCCCGGATTCCTTGGCCAGGCGTACGCGGGCTGCTTGTACCGCCGGTACGGTGCCGCTGTCGGGGAGCCCGAGCCCTATCGCCTCGGTCAGGCAGTTCATGGAGTTGGCCGTGAACATGCCCGCGCACGAGCCGCAGGTCGGGCACGCCGCGTCCTCGAGCTCGGCCAGGGCCTCGGCGTCCATCCTGCCCGCCTGCACCGCACCCACGCTCTCGAAGACGGTGGACAGGCTCACCTTGTCACCCCGGAAGGTGCCGGCCATCATCGGCCCACCGCTGAGTACCACCGTGGGAAGGTCGAGCCTGGCGGCGGCCATCAGCATGCCCGGAGTTATCTTGTCGCAGTTGGGAATGAGCACCAGGGCGTCCATCCTGTGGGCCTCGGCCACTATCTCCACGGAGTCGGCAATGATCTCCCGGCTGGGAAGGGAATACCGCATGCCCCCGTGCCCCATGGCAATACCGTCATCCACCCCTATCGTGCTGAACTGAACGGGCGTGCCGCCCGCCATGCGGATGCCGTCCGATACAGCCCGGGCAATTCTCATCAGGTGAATGTGACCGGGTATGATCTCACTGTATGAATTCACAACGCCGACGAGAGGCCGGTCCAGCTCCTCCTGAACGTACCCCATCGACTTGAACAGGGAACGGTGCGGCGCCCGGGATACACCCTCGAGTACCGAACGGCTGCGAAGATTCATGTCACCAAATGGAGTAGTCATCCTCCCTCTCCTCCGACGTCCGCCACCCGGGGCCTGGCTATGGGGGTACCCGTCGACCGGACCAGGTAGTTGAACTCGGAAATCATCTGCCGGGTGATCGGGCCGGGGATCCCGCTGCCGATGGTGCGGCCGTCGCACTCGATGACCGGTATGACCTCGCAGGCTGTGCCGGTGAGGAAGCACTCATCGGCCGAATGAACGTCGTAACGCGTGAACAGCTCCTCTCTCACCGGAATGTCGTAGGCGCCCGCCGTATCGATGACTACCCCGCGGGTGATCCCCTTCACTATGCCCACGAAGGAAGGCGGGGTCACGATCGTGTCCTCGGTGACTATGAAGATGTTGTCGCCGGTGCACTCCACCACGTATCCATCCTGGCTCAGCATGATCACCTCGTTGTATCCGGCGAGGTTGCCCTCGATCTTGGCCATGATGTTGTTGAGGTAATTGAGGGACTTGATCCGCGGATTGAGGGCCTCGTGGTGGTTTCGCCGGGTGGGAACGGACATTATCCTCATGCCCTTTTCGTACAGCTCCGTCGGATACAGCTGGATGGTATCGGCGATTATCACCACCGTGGGGTCACCGCAGGTCTCGGGATTGAGCCCCAGGTCCCCGGATCCCCTGGACACCACGACCCGGATGTAGCCGTCGTGGATGCCGTTTCTCCGGCAGGTCTCGACGATGGCCTCGCTCATTTCCTCGGGGGCCATCGGTATCTCCAGGAGGATGGCCCCGGCTGACTGATACAGTCTCTGGACGTGTTCTTGCAGTTTGAAAACCCGCCCGTTGTATGCCCGGACTCCCTCGAAGACGCCGTCCCCGTAGAGGTAGCCGCGGTCGAACACGGATACTCGCGCCTCGTTCTGCGTCACGTATTCACCGTTGAGATATATCAGCATTTCTGTCCATTCTCCTTCCTCTCGCTTCCCCCAGCAGGCTCCAGGGACTCTTCACTCCCTCTCGTGCAGGCCCGACGGATGAGCGAAGGCCCGCAGTCTCCGTCGTCAATCCTCCTTTTCATCGTTCAGCCACGTTATCATGGCCCGGAGGCGTTCACCGACCTCCTCGATGGGGTGCTCAGCCTCCCGCCTGGACAGGGCGGTGAAGGAAGGCCTGCCCGCCTGGTTCTCCATGATCCACTCCCGGGCGAAGGTGCCCGACCGGACCTCCTCCAGGATATCTCTCATGGATTCCCTGACGGAGGAGCCTATCACCCGCCGCCCGCGGGTCATATCGCCGTACTGGGCGGTGTCCGAAACGGAGTAGCGCATTAAGCCCAGTCCTCCCTCGTATATGAGGTCCACGATGAGCTTCAGCTCGTGAAGGCATTCGAAGTAAGCGACCTCCGGCTGATAACCGGCATCCACGAGGGTATCGAAACCGGCCTTGATCAGCTCAGTAACCCCCCCGCAGAGCACAGACTGCTCACCGAAAAGATCCGTCTCTGTCTCCTCGCGGAAGGTGGTCTCGATCACGCCCGCCCGGGTGCATCCGATGGCGCGGGCGTATGCAAGGGCCAGCTGTACCGCTGACCCCGTCGCATCCTGGTACACTGCCAGGAGGGCTGGCACCCCCATTCCGTCTCGTACGAGCCGCCGGAACTGGTGCCCGGGGGCCTTGGGGGCCACGAGGAAGACATCGACCTGTGGGGGTGGTTTGATCTGGTTGTAGTGGATGTTGAACCCGTGGGAGAACCCCACGGCCTTGCCGGGCTCCAGCTCGGGACGGATATCCGCCTCGAAGACGGCGGGCTGGACCTCGTCGGGAGCCAGCATCTGCACGATGTCGGCATCAGAAGCTGCCTCGGAGACCCCGGTCACCTTGAAGCCGTCCCTCTGGGCACGATCGCGACTGGGGCTGTCCTCGGGCAGGGCGACGATCACCTGCACGCCCGAATCCCGGAGGTTCTGCGCCTGGGCGTGCCCCTGGCTGCCGTATCCGATCACCGCCACGGTCCTGTTTTTCAACAGCTCCAAGTCTGCATCCTTATCGTAGTAAACTCGCGCCATTTAGACTCCCCTTCCGTACCCATTCACACCCCGGATGCACCGCGGCACCGTTCATCTGCTGATACGCTCAGTGCGTTCTCATGCCGGCTGAGCGCCAGGGGACCGGTGCGGATCATCTCGACTATGCCGTAGCCGCCGAGGACATCGATCAGCTCCTCCACCCGCGAGGTGTCGCCCACGACCTGCACCATGACCGCTGCATGATCGGCATGGACGACCCTTCCTCCCAGGGGGGCCGCGGCTTCCGCTATCTCGCCGGAGGGCCCGTCGCGGGCGGGATCCCTCTGTACCCTGATCATGGCCAGCTCCTCGCAGATACGATCCGCGACCGGCACCACTTCAGCCGCCACCACGTCTACCAGGTTGCTCAGGTGCCGCAGCAGCTGCACAACCCTGACCTCATCGGTGTCCAGGCAGACGTTCATGCG
>PWUB01000156.1 GCA_003563755.1 Clostridia bacterium | reverse complement strand
TTCCAGAGCTTTCACCTGGTGGATCACCTGACTGCCTTCGAAAACATAAGGTTCCCCCTGGGCTTCAACCCCGACCTCGAGCCCCGACAGCGAGATGAGCGTGCCCGGGAGCTGTTAGGATTAATGGGCCTGGAGCACAGGTCGGATCATTTTCCCCGGCAGATGTCGGGCGGCGAAAAGCAGCGGGTGGCCATCGCCCGGGCCATGGCCAACCAGCCGGCGGTTATCCTCGCGGATGAGCCCACGGGTAACCTCGATCAGAAATCCGGAGACGGGATCCTGGATGCCTTCGAGTCCGTAAACCGGGAGTTCAAGCAGACACTGGTCCTGGTCACCCATGACCCCCGGGTGGCACGGCGTGCGGAGAGGGTCATTTACCTCGAAGATGGGCGCGTTGCCCGGGAATACCGACCCGATGAGGAGCATTCAGCGGCGAGGATTGGCGCTAGAGACGGTTCCTGAAGAGGTGAGATCTGATGCTTTGGCAGCTGGCGACGAACAACATCCGCCGTAACTGGATGCAGAACCTTCTGGGCATCATCGGTGTGGCCGTGGCGGCGGCGGTGATGACCGCATCGATCTCTCTGGGAGCCGGATACCCGGAGAGAGCGTGGGTGGAGCACCGTACTTTCATCGGTGCCGATATCATCATATATCCGGGACAGCTCGGCGTGGCTTACGAGGACGTGGGATCACGGGATACCGGGTGGCAGTGGTCGCTGCGGGAAGACCGACAGCTCAACGACCTCTTCTTCTTCCACCCGAGGATCTACAGGGAGGGTTACATTCATCCACCGGGCCAGATGACCCACTTTGACACCGCGTTGCTGCCGGACCCCCTGGCCGCTGACCGGCATCATGCAGAGATCGTGACCGTTGAACCGCTGCTGAAGATACCGGCACGGGTGATGATCTCCGACGAGGGTCACGTCGGGACCTATCCGGCACCTCTGCGCGCACGGAACGTGGAGCTGGACCACGAGGTGTGGGACGTGGAGCCCTACGTCAGCCGCGGTCGTTGGTTTGAGCCCGAGGAAGAGGGAGAGTTCGTGGTTCTCATGCAGGCTAACAGGGGCATCAACCCGCCCGAGCAGGGCACGCGTCCCCAGTACCGGCCCCCTTCCGTGGATGATCGGCTCGTGTTCGAGGTGCCACACCTCAGAGGGTATGTAGACGGATATCCGGTGTGGGATTGGGAAAACACCCTCGAGCTAGAGATGACCGTGGTGGGGCTGTTCTCCTTCCCAACGGACATGGTGCCCCTCGTGGATGAGAGGGGGGCTTTCGTCACCGACTCGGAGGGACGGACGATCCTCATTCAGAATTACATCGATACGGAGGATGTCTTCATTCCGGAGGAGACCTGGCACCGTATCTGGGACAGGGTTGCACCGGCGGGTGTTGCCCCCGCCGCCTACCAGCTGAATGTTACCCTGGGCAACATGTACAGGGCTCGAGAGGTGGCCTCACAACTGCAGGGAGAACTGCCCGGTACAACGGTGCTGACTGTTCCTGAACAGGCCACGATTTCGCGCCGCGATAGGGGGCAGACGGCGGTACCGGCCGATGTTTCGGTGATGTTGGTGGTGGCCATGTTCATGGTGGCGGGGCTGCTGTTGGTAGCCAACATGTACGTCCTGATCATGCAGCGGCGCAAGGAGATGGCCGTCCTGAAGGCCGTGGGTATGGCGAGCGGTCACGTCCTGGGGTTGATCATGATAGAGACGATCCTGATCTCCGTCATCGGTGCTACCCTGGGGTTTTTGGCAGTGCGCACGGTGGTAACCGGGGTGCTGTTGATCTCGGAGGTGACGATGGCGGAAATCGGAATGCTCACCCTGCGCGCCGGAGCCACGGTGGTGGGAGTCTCGGTCCTGATCGCTTCGATTTTCGGTCTGCTTCCGGCATATCTGGCCATGAAGCAGACCACCATGGAGGTGCTACGGGATGCCTGATCGACAGAACGGCGTGATACTTCGAGCGGATAATGTAACGAAGATCTTCCTGGTCGGTGCGGGAGTAAAGGCCCTGGATGGGCTCTCGCTTGATATCAACCGGGGCGAGTTTGTCCTGATCGCCGGGCCCTCGGGCTGCGGCAAGAGTACGCTGTTGAACCTGCTGGGTGGGCTGGACCGCCCGACCTACGGGGAGATAATGCTGAAAGAGCACACATACAGCTCTCTCAACGAGAACGGGCTGGCACAACTGCGGCGGCACAACGTGGGTTTCGTGTTCCAGGCGTACAACCTCCTCAACGATCTCACCGCGAGGGAGAACGTGGAGCTGCCGATGCGGCTGATCGGTATGAAGCCCGCTGACATCAGCAAACGGTGCACGGAGCTTCTGGAAGCCGTCGGGCTGGGTGACAGGATGAACCACTACCCCCATGAGCTGTCCGGTGGCGAGCAGCAGCGCGTGGCCGTGGCCCGGGCTCTTGCAAACCAGCCGGCCGTAGTGCTGGCGGATGAGCCGACGGGTAACCTCGACAGCAAGAACAGCGCGGAGGTCATGGACCTGTTCCTTGATCTCAACCGCGAGCGACACCAGACCTTCGTGGTGGTTTCGCACGACAGCATGGCCCGTAGGTACGCTTCCCGTATCGTTCACATGCGGGACGGAACCATAGAGAAGGTGGAGATGAAGGATGGCTGAGAGACGGGATCACGGGGATACGAGGGATTCTGCCCAGATACTGCTGACTCCCGTAATGAAGGTCCTCAGAAACCTGAATCGGCGCAGCATGGACTTTCTCGGCAGGACCTGGGAGCTCATGTTTCCCTACTCCACCCGCAGCATCAGACGCAGGAAGTGGCGCGCGGGAGTCCTGGCCCTCTGCGTGGCGCTCACCATACTGGTGTTCGTGATGTTCGACTCCTTCTTCGCAGCCACCACCCTGGGGTTTCGTGGTCGGGTTGACGACATCGCGATGCTGAACGATCTGGTGGCGTACGGAGACGAAATCTGGGCGGCGGGGGATATCCATCGGCTGAACTTCATGCCGGAGGTCGGGGCCTTCGATGTGGGCTGCATGGTCGAGGTCTACACGCCCCTCGGCAAGCGGTCCATCCTGGCCCTGGATGAGGGCTCCTTTGATCCTCAGCCCATAGAGGGTGTATCAAAGCCGAGTGCCGGCACTGCGACTCTACTGGACGTGAAGGAGGGTGCTCTCCCGGAGCACGGCGGGGAGGTCATTCTGCCTGCGGACCTGGCCCGGGGGGCGGGAGTCGGGGTCGGCGACGAGTTTACCGTGCGCTGGCAGGACCCCAACGGACAGCTGCAACCACATACCTACGTGGTATCGGGCCTGTATGCTGCCGATGATCCTGTTCTCACCGAACCGATCACGCGGCTGCAGGAGGTAGGCCTCTTTCCATTCGCCTGGGCGAAAGCCCAGCAGGGTGAGCACGCCAGAGTGCCCGGCAACCTGCTGCTGGTCAACAGTGACTCCCCGGAGCGGCTGGCCAGGCGCCTACAGGATCGGTTGACACGGGTCCGCACGGTGACTGCCCAGCACGGCCAGGAACTGGCGGGAGGACTGTTGTCTGGTGTTTTTTCAACGGGCCAGGTGCTGGTTCTTCTGGTCCTGGTTTTCTCAGCCCTCGGTGTTTTGAACGCACTGCTTCTGACGTTTCTCGAGCGGCAGCGGGAGCTGGGCATATTCAAGGCCATGGGCACCCTCAATGATGAGGTCCGCATCATGCTCCTGCAGGAGGGCTTTCTCACCGCTGCCTGCGGCATCATCGCCGGGCTGGTCCTGTCGTGGACCGCGGTGACCCTGTTGAATAAGTACACACTGACCACCTACCTGCTGACGGCACGATCCATGTTGGTGGCTGTGTTGGCTGCATTGATCGCTTTTTACCTCGGAGCCACGGTTCCTGCGACAATGGCGACGAGGCGCACGGTTCAGGATCTGCTGCAGCGCAAGAACGTTATTTGAGGATAAGGGGATTGGAGGTAACTGAGGATGGCAGAGACGGACAGTCTCCCATACAGAACCATCACCGCTGTCGATGTGGGCAGCACCACTACCAAGCTGCTCCTCCTCGACCGGGAGGATGATGGCGATTTCCGGGTAGCGGGTCGGTCAGAGGCGAAGACCACCGTGGAGGCACCTCACGAGGATGTCATGATCGGCTTGAGAACGGCGATGCGCCACATGGAGGAGCTTACCTCCCGCAGGCTGCTGGACGGCGATAGGCTGCTCACTCCCCGCCGGGAGGACGGTTCAGGAACGGATCTTTTCGTTGCCACCAGCAGTGCCGGGGGGGGCCTGCAGATGATGTGTGTGGGGTTGATGCGGGCTCTCACGGCCGAGAGTGCCGAGAGGGCTGCCCTGGGCGGTGGAGCCATCGTGATGGGGGTCATCGCCGCTGATGACAAGCGCAGCATACCCAGGCGGGTGGAGCTTCTGCGAAACCAGCGCCCCGACATCATCCTGCTTGCCGGGGGTACGGACGACGGCAACATCTCACACGTGGTCGGCCTGGCGGAGTACGTGGCCGCCGCCAACCCAAAACCGAGGCTCGGGGAGGACCACCGCATTCCAATCATCTATGCAGGCAATCAGAATGCACGCGACCTGGTAGCCTACGTGCTCGAGGATGACTTGGACGTTCACGTCGTGGACAACATTCGTCCGACCCTCGAGGAGGAGATCCTGGAGCCGGTTCGGACGAAGATCCACGATCTGTTCCTCGATCATGTGATGGAGCATGCCCCGGGGTACGGGGCCCTTCTCGACTGGACAGAGAGACACGTCCAGCCTACCCCCTCGGCGGTGGGCAGGATGCTGAGGCTCATGGCATCGAGTTACGGCGTCAACGTGGTCGGCGTGGACATAGGAGGCGCCACCACCGACGTCTTCAGCGTGATGGACGGGATCTTCAACCGGTCCGTTAGCGCTAACATCGGAATGAGCTACAGCATAGCGAACGTGTTCACCCAGGCCGGCGCGGGCAACATCCAGCGGTGGTTGCCGGAGCAAGTGTCCGAGCGCCACCTGAGAAACTGGGCTTACAACAAGACCATCCGACCGACGACTCTGCCCATACTGTTGGAGGACCTGATGCTGGAGCAGGCCCTGGGGCGTGAGGCGCTGCAGCTGGCTTTCGACGAACACCGGAAGCTGGCGGTGGGACTCAAGGGCATAAGGATGGAGCGTACCTACGACGACGCTCTTGATCAGGAGGGGTCAGGTCAGACCCTGGTCAATCTCAACGAGATCGATGTCATCATCGGCAGCGGCGGAATCCTGTCGCACGCACCGCGACGATCCCAGGCGGCCATGATGCTTTTGGACTCCATCCAGCCCGAGGGTCTTTGCAGGCTGTACGTCGACAGCGTGTTCATGATGCCTCACCTGGGTGCAATCGCCGACCTTGCTGTCGATGTGGCGGAGCAGGTGTTCGTTGATGACTGCCTGGTACCCCTGGGTACGGTAGTCGCTCCCTTCGGAGAGGGGCGTATGGGCTCTGTCATGGCGGAAATGCACATCGAATACGAAAGCGGGGAACGACGGTCCGAACTCGTCCGGCTCGGAAGCCTCAAGGTCATACCGGCGAGCGCTGACGAGACCCTGAGCCTGGAGATCCACCCCCGCGCCCGGTATGACCTGGGAGACGGACCCGGTGTTCGGGTCAACGCCCAGGTACGGGGCGGAATCGTGGGACTCATCATCGACGGCCGGGGACGTCCCATCAGGTTTCCCCGGAATGAGCGCCGCCGCATGCAGGCTGTGAAGGGCTGGTTGGACGAAATGGACGTTTATCCCCTGGGCACCGGTGATGCTTCTGAGGGTGAGGAGGTATCGGGATCATGAACACACAAGATCGATATTCTGTCATACGCTGGGAGCGCATTCGCCGCGAACGCCGGCTTCCCATGGCCGGTGACATCCTGGTTGAACAGGGGGAGAAGGTGTCCCCCGATACCGTGGTGGCACGCAGTGAGTTCATTCCCGGTGACCCCTACGTGATCGATCTCAAGTCCGAACTGAAGATCAAAAACGTTCCCATAGAACAGATGCAAAAGGTGATCCAGGTGAAGATGGGAGAGCGCATACGCGAGGGTGACCCGGTGGCGCGCATCAGCGGGGGCATATTCGGAGGTTCCCAGGTAGCGGAATCTCCCGTCAGCGGGGTCGTGGAGTATATTTCGGCCGTACACGGCCGCCTACTGGTGCGCGAGGATGCTCAGTCGGCGGACCCGGTCGTGGTGGTCAACGTGGCGCGGCAGCTGGACATCTGGCCCGCCATGCTGCGCATGTACATGGAGTATCGGGAGGGTCAGGAGGTTAAGCAGGGCGCCATCCTTGCCGCGAGTCCGGGAGCCGGGGGAATGGACTATGCCTACGCGCCGGCCTCGGGCACCATCCAGAGGGTGGACATCCACAACGGGCTGGTCTATATCGTACGTCCCCAGCAGGTATCCAGCCTGACCGCTTATGTTTCCGGGGAGGTAGAGGAGATAATAGGCGAGGAGGGCGTCGTTATCCGGGGAACGGGGATCATCATCAACGGTGTCTTTGGCATCGGTGGTGAGACTCACGGTGAGCTCAGGATCGTGGACACCGGTGACAGGGCTGTCGCCCCCGAGGATATCGAGGCAGCTTTCGGGGACAAGGTGCTGGTCATTCCCGGTATCGTCGATGACAAGGTGTTGATCCGGGCTGACGAACTGGGCGTTCGTGGACTGGTGGTCGGTGGTGTTGATGAGATGGACCTGGTTCAGCTGCTCAACGCCGAGTTGGGTGCCGGGATCACAGGGGAAGAGGACATCGGGCTCACGGTCATCCTCACGGAGGGGTTCGGTCGTCTGCCCCTCTCCGATGATATCTTCTCCGCCATCGAGCCCTATGACGGACGCATGGTGTCCATGAACGGCCGGACTCAGGTCAGGGCAGGGGCCCAACGACCGGAGATCCTGATCCCGGCGGATGAGGCACCGGCTGATATCGGGCGCAGCGCGTTCAGCATAGCCGACGGTGAACCACGTCCCGGACAGCTGGTGCGTATCATAAGCAAACCCTACCTGGGAGCTTATGGTGATGTGGAGGAGGTCATCCCTATCAGCGTGAGGTATGAGACGGAGACAGAACTGGCGTCGGTGCGGGTGAGGCTGCGGGACGGTGAGCGAGTGGTGGTTCCGGTGGCGAACGTGGAGGTACTGGCCGGTGAGAGTGATGAATGAAGGGAGACGAGGGCCTGGCAGCTCCGATGATGCCATCGCCCTCGGTATACCAGCCTTACGGGAAGGGGGGCACGTGATGTCGCGGGTGAGAAGGTTCACCCTGCTGGCGGCCATCGTGTTGGTGGCGGCCCAACTGGGTACATGGATGCTGGATGCCATGGCTCCCCAATTCCCTCATTTCATGAGGTTTCTGGTCATGTTCCTGGCGACCAAGGTGTTTGGGGATCTGGCCTACTTCGCTCTGTGGCCTGAGCGACGGGACTGGGTGTTTCTACAGATCTATGTCCTCGACGACTTTCTGACTTACCTGAGGTTCGCATTCCTCGGAACCGTGCTACAGAGGCTCCTGGAAGTCAGCATGATCCCGCCGTGGATGATCGATGCACCGCCGGCGACCCTGACTCACCACATTATCGCCGGACCATACCTGGCCGTGGGGATGCTCTTGGTGAACCGTTGGCTCAGGGAAGAGGCTGAGGAGAATGCTTACCGACAGGCTCGTCATTTTCTGCACCTACCGTAACTCGTTTCACCCGGTGAGGGCCCGCGGTGGCTCGCCGGTGATGGTTGTGCACCGCGAGGCCCTCTCTCCACGCCCAATGTGCGTCTATATTCCCCGAATGAGCGCGTTCGGTCTAGGATGTGCATCATAGACGGGGGAAATCGGATCTAGTGGCATATTTTCGATGACAGCGGGGCAGAGTTAGATTTGACGATGGAGATACTTAAGAATACCATGTTACTTGGTTGGTGTTAGCACTCATCGGGGTTGAGTGCTAACAAAACGCAGAAACAGCAGGAAGCACAACCGCAAAGGGAGGGAACAGCAGTGAAGATCATGCCTCTGGCCGACAGGATAGTAGTTAAGCCTATCGAGGAGGAGGAGGTCACCAGCAGCGGTATCGTTCTTCCCGATACGGCGAAGGAGAAGCCGCAGCAGGGTGAGGTTCTGGCCGTGGGTAGCGGAAAGACCCTCGAGAGTGGGGAGAAGGTACCCCTGGAGGTCTCGGAGGGTGACATCATCATCTACTCCAAGTACGCGGGAACCGAAGTGAAGCTAAAGGGCGAAGAGGTGCTCATCCTCAACGAGCGTGATATCCTCGCCAAGGTTGACAAGTAGGTAGCAGGCCCAGCCCTGAATCTAAGTAAGCTAGGGAGGTATATGTGATGGCAAAGCGCATCATATTTGAGGAGAAAGCACGTCGGTCTCTGCAGCGGGGTGTGGACACCATGGCCAGGGCAGTGACCAGCACCCTGGGACCCAAGGGACGAAATGTGGTCCTGGAGAAGAAGTTCGGTTCTCCCTCGGTGACCAACGACGGTGTCACAATTGCCAGGGAGATCGATCTTAAGGATCCGTATGAGAACATGGGGGCCCAGCTTCTCAAGGAAGTCGCTACCAAGACCAACGATGTCGCCGGTGACGGCACCACCACCGCCATACTCCTGGCCCAGACCATGGTCGCAGAGGGAATGCGCAACGTGGTCGCAGGAGCAAACCCCATGATACTCCGCCGAGGTATCCAGAAGGCCGTGGTCAAGGCCGTCGGCATCATCGAAGAAATGAGCACTCCCGTGGAGGAGAAGGAAGCCATAGCGCAGGTTGCTGCCATTTCCGCCACCGACGAGGAGATCGGTGCTCTCATCGCCGAGGCCATGGAGAAGGTCGGCAAGGACGGCGTCATCACCGTCGAGGAATCCCGCACCATGGACACGTCCCTGGACGTCGTTGAGGGTATGCAGTTCGACAGGGGTTACCTCTCGCCGTACATGGTGACGGACACCGAGAGCATGGAGGCGGTCCTGGAGGAACCCTACATATTGATCACCGATCAGAAGATCAGCTCGGTCAATGACTTCTTGCCCGTACTGGAGAAGGCCGTAAACCTCGGCAAACCCCTGCTCGTGATCGCAGAAGACCTCGAGGGCGAGGCCCTCGCCACCGTGGTCGTCAACAAGATCAGGGGTACCCTGCAGGCTGCAGCGGTCAAGGCCCCCGGGTTCGGAGACCGCCGCAAGGCCATGCTCGAGGACATCGCTATCCTCACGGGCGGCCAGGTGATCAGCGAGGATCTCGGCCTCAAGCTGGAGAACGTCACCCAGGACATGTTCGGTCGGGCCGGGCGCGTTAGCATCACCAAGGACGATACCACCGTCGTCGAGGGTTACGGTGACGCAGCGATGATCCGGGACCGGATCGAGGTTATCAAGCGGCAGGTAGAGGACAGCACCAGCGACTTCGACCGCGAGAAGTTGGAAGAGCGCCTCGCCAAGCTGGCCGGTGGTGTTGCGGTGATCAACGTCGGTGCAGCCACCGAGACCGAACTCAAGGAGAAGAAACTCCGCATCGAGGACGCCCTGAACGCCACTCGGGCCGCTGTTGAAGAGGGCATAGTTGCGGGCGGCGGCGTGGCTTACCTTCGTGCAGCCCAGAGAATCGGTGAGATCGAGTGCGACTTCAGGGATGAGGCCACCGGTGTTGAACTGGTGAAAAAGGCGCTCATGTCTCCTGTCCGCTGCATTGCTAACAACGCTGGTCTCGAGGGTTCCGTCGTTGTTGAGCGCGTGAAGAGTGAGGACGACAATGTCGGGTTCGATGTTCTGGCCATGGACTACGTTGATATGTTCGAGGCCGGTATCGTGGATCCGGCCAAGGTGGTCCGCTCCGCCCTGCAGAACGCCGCGAGCATTGCTGGCATGGTCCTGAGCACCGAGACCCTGGTCGGCGAGATTCCGACGAAGGACGACGGTGACGACCCCATGGGCGGTATGGGTGATATGGGCGACATGGATATGTCGTTTTAGACAACACTCGAGAGTGGCCCCCCGTTGCTGTGACGGAGCGGGGGGCCTAGGTTTTTGGGGCACCATTCAGAAGGTGGGTGGCCGCGATGATGCTGCACCCGGTGGGGCGAGTGATCAACGGCATACATGAAAGACCCGCAGACGGCTGGGGTGAAGTGCGGTCCACCATCGAGATCGAGGAACAATACCTCCCGGGCCTCGACGGGATCACCGAGTACTCCCACGTGCTGGTGATCTTCTGGCTGCACCGGGCCACAGGTGATGACAGGTGTACCCTGAAGGTTCATCCGATGGGCCGCAGGGACTTGCCCAGGGTGGGAGTCTTTGCGACCAGGAGCCCCCGCCGTCCGAACCCGGTGGGGGCCACGGTGTGTCGGCTGCTGTCAGTCTCGGGGGCGAGCCTCACCGTGTCCGGGCTCGATGCCCTGGACGGTACGCCCGTGGTGGACATCAAGGGCCACGGGGGCTCTCCAGGAGTCGAGGCCCGCATTCCCCGGTGGCTGGAGGAGCTGAGGGGCGTCTCCGGTGAAGGTAGCACGGTGACGGATCCTTGAGTTATAATTTGTGTGCCACGGGGCAGTGAACGATGCCGCCGGGGATGGACCCGGCGGAGATGGGGGCGGTTAGCATGGGGGCATATTGGGTGCAAGAGCCGCTCAGGCCATTGATCTCGCAGGAGAAAATCTCACGGACGGTTGAGTGCCTGGCCACCAGAATATCCGCTGACTACAGAGACCGGGTTAGTGTCTGCCGACCTCTTCTGCTGGTCGGTATTCTCAAAGGAGCGGTGGTGTTTCTGTCCGATCTCGCCAGGGCCCTTGATATTCCCACAGCCATCGATTTCATGGCAGTATCGAGTTACGGCTCCAGCACCACCTCTTCGGGGGTGGTGAGGATTCTGCATGACCTGAGCACGTCCATCGAGGGTCGCCACGTGCTGATCGTGGAGGACATCGTGGACACGGGCTTGACCCTGTGCTACCTGCGCGAACACCTGGCCTCCCACGATCCAGGGAGCCTCGGGGTCTGTGTTCTGCTGGACAAACCGGACCGCAGGGAGGTTCGGGTTGAGTTGGATTACTGCGGCCTTCAGATCCCGGACGAGTTCGTGGTCGGATACGGTCTGGACCGTGACGAGAACTACCGCGACCTGCCCTTCGTGGCGGTTGTACAGGGGGAGAGCGAGAGAGGGGGAGGCGGTTGAAGCCCAGAGAAAAGGTGTTGATTCTCGATTTCGGAGCCCAGTATGCTCAGTTGATCGCCCGTCGGGTGAGAGAATGCGGCGTCTACAGCGAGATCGCGCCCGGAGACATCCCGGCGGAAGAGCTCCGCGGGCGTGAGCCCGGCGCGCTCATCCTGAGCGGAGGGCCCGGTAATGTCTATTCCGATGCAGCTATGCACCCTGACTCGGCGATATTCTCCCTGGGACTGCCCATGCTCGGCATCTGCTACGGTCACCAGCTGTTGGCGGCGCACTTCGGCGGAGCCCACTGTGTCACCGCGGGTGATTCGGGTGAGTACGGTCGGGTGCGCGTGTCTGTCGAGGAGGCCGGTGAGCTGCTGTCTGGCCTCGGAGACCAGCTGCAGGTGTGGATGAGCCACGGCGATACCGTGCGCGAAGCTCCTGAAGGCTTCACAGTGATGGCAAGCACCGACGACGGACACGTGGCAGCCATCGGCTCACCGGAACGGAGGATGTACGGGGTGCAGTTTCACCCGGAGGTGCACCACACCCCCGAGGGACGCCGTGTTCTTGAGAACTGGCTGTACAGCATTGCAGGTTTCGAGGGAAACTGGTCCATGCGCTCCTTCGTGGATGACGTCGTGGGGAGAATCCGCCGCCAGGTCGGTGACGGGCGGGCGATATGCGGGCTTAGCGGTGGAGTGGACTCGTCCGTGGCCGCCACCCTCGTGCACCGCGCCATCGGCGATGGACTGGTCTCTGTATTCGTGGACCACGGCTTGATGCGCCAGGGAGAGCCGGAGGCCGTCAGGCAGCTTTTCGCTGACGAGATGGACATGAACGTGGTGTTCGTGGATGCACGGGATCGGTTCCTGGGGGCTCTCAAGGGGGTGGATGATCCGGAGGACAAGCGAAGGATCATCGGGCGGGAATTCATAGGCGTATTCGAAGAGCAGGCCGCTTATATGGGCGATTTCGAGTTCTTGGTACAGGGAACCATCTACCCGGACGTCGTGGAGAGCGGCACCCAGGCATCAGCGCTCATCAAGACCCATCACAATGTCGGGGGGCTTCCGGAGGTCATGAAGCTGAAGCTGGTGGAGCCGCTGCGGGATCTGTTCAAAGACGAGGTACGCAGGGTGGGGGAGGAACTGGGTCTCTCTGAGGAGATCCTATGGCGGCATCCCTTCCCGGGCCCGGGCCTGGCGGTACGAGTCCTGGGTGAGATCACGGAGGAGAAACTGGAGAGCCTTCGGGCTGCCGATGCCGTGTTCATCCAGGAGATCCAGGATGCTGGACTGTACGGGGATATATGGCAGGCCTTCGCGGTGCTCACCGATGTCAAGAGCGTGGGAGTCATGGGTGACGCCAGGACCTACGGACGAACGGTCGTCCTCCGGGCAGTGACGAGTGAGGATGCCATGACCGCCGACTGGGCACGCATTCCCCACGATGTGTTGGACCGTGCTGCGCGACGCATCATCAACGTGACGAAGGGGATCAACCGGGTCGTATATGATGTGACCTCCAAGCCTCCAGGCACCATCGAATGGGAGTGAGCCGGGTGCAGTCTCTACGCGGATGGCTTCTGAAGAGGTACGCCCGGTGGCCCATGATGTTCAAGGTCATGCTGGGCTCTCTGATCACACTCATTCCGCCCCTCCTCATCATATTCGTTCTCGGGCGGCAGGGGTGGCTGTACAGTGCATCGGTGGAGGTGGCTGCGGCTTTCCTGGTGGTCGTCCTGGGAGTGGTCCTGTACCTGCATCTCATGTCGCTGCGGGTGCTCTTTCAACCCCTTCTGCGACTGATGGATACGGTTAGTCGACTGCAGAAGGGCGACTACCGCGCGCGCGCACCGTACATAACGGGGGACAGGGAGCTGGCCCAGGTGGGAGGCGTCCTGAACCAGGTTCTCGACAACCTGGAGAGAAGCCGGAAGTACACCTCATCCCGGACGCTGCAGGCCCTGGAGCGCGAGCGAAGGAGGATAGGCCGTGAGCTGCACGATGAGACCAGCCAGGCACTCACGACCCTGATCATCAACCTCGAGGTCACCATTGATGCCCTCTCCAGGATCAAGGTCTCCGAGGAGGCTGCCGAATGCCTGGCTTCGGTCCGGCGGCGGCTGGTGAGCACCCGGGATCTCACCGAGAGCACCCTGGAGGAGATAAGGAAGCTTATCTTCGACCTCCGACCGAGCATCCTGGACGACCTGGGCCTCATTCCGGCCATGCGGTGGTACGCGATGAACAAGCTCGAGCCCCTGGGGGTCGACTCCCGCTTCGATGTTCAGGGGGGAGATGACCGTCTACCTCCCGACACGGAGACAGCTCTGTTCCGCATCTTCCAGGAAGCCCTGACCAACATCATCAAGCACGCCGAGGCATCCCTGGTCATCTCTAGCATCAAGGTGAGCAGCGACACCGTGGCTCTCGAGGTTGCGGATGATGGGGTGGGTTTCGAACCCGATGATCGACAAAACGGCGCCGCCTATGCCGGACTGGGGCTGTTCGGCATGCAGGAGCGGGCCAAACTGTTGGGGGGCACTCTTGATGTCCAGTCCAAGCCCGGTGAGGGGACACGGGTTAATGTTGAAATTCCGCGGCCTGACGCCGCAGAACCGAGGGTTAGGAGGGAGCAACCGTGACCGGCGACGTGATACGGGTGCTGTTGGTCGATGATCACACCATTCTCCGCGAAGGCATAAAGTCCCTGTTGGCCGAGCACGAACACCTCCGGGTCGTGGGCGAAGCCAGCGACGGCAGGGAGGCGGTTGAGAAGGCGGCGGAGCTTGAACCGGACGTAGTTCTCATGGACATCAGTATGCCCGAGCTCAACGGTATCCAGGCCACCAAGGCCATCAAGGAGCAATCACCGGACACCAAGGTTCTCATTCTGACCATGCATGATGAGGAGGGTTACATATACCCCATATTCAAGGCGGGCGCTTCGGGATACGTTGTGAAGCGAACCGCGACCCGGGAGCTGGTGTCGGCCGTTGAGGCCGTCATGCAAGGCAACACTATCATGCATCCGTCGGTGGCCGAGGCTCTCATATACGAAAACGGCGCCAAACCCGACGCTGCGGGTGCGGACCCAGACATCTACGACGGGTTGACCGAACGGGAGCTGGAGGTGCTGACCCTCATTGCCGAGGGACTTACCAACCGGGAGATAGCCGATGAACTGTATATCAGCATAAAGACCGTGCAGGCTCATAGGGCCAACATCATGGAGAAACTGGACATGCATGATAGGGTCGCGCTCACCAAGTACGCCATCAAGAAGGGGCTCATCTCCCTATAGACCGCGGTCGTTGATATCACCGTACACGCGGTCGGGACCCAGGAACTCCGGAAAGGCGGGGCGCAGCATCCCCCGCACCGTGTAACACAGGTGGCACGCATCAGCGTACCGCGTTCGCTCGAGGACCAGCTCGTGTTCCTCAACCAGCGCCGCCGGCCCCCCACCGGCGATGACCGGTATGAGCGGATGCTGTTTGACAAACTCCGGGGAGATAAGGTCGGCGAGATTCCCGTCGACCCGTCCCGGGCACAATCCCTGGCAAAGGTGGAGAAAACCCGCGGCATCCAGGTGGGCGCGCCCGGGATGCAGCAGGTCCTCGTGGGGACAGGATGTGAACTGATCCCAGGGGATCTGACGCTTCAGCCCGGCCAGGGTCACCGCGGCGCGGCCGCGGAACATGACGTCCGCAAACCCCGTTCGGAACATCACCGGATCAACGCCCATATCACGGGCGGTGTCTGTGCAGACAGACACACGCCGGTCTTCCTCGCGCCCGCCGTGGAAGCTGTCCGTGCTGATCATGAGGCTGATATCTCCCAGTTGTAACAGCGGTTGCAAGAGCCGGCGGGCGGTGGGATGACAGCAGGCCCACGAGGCGTTGGTCACGATACTCACCTCAAGGTCCCTGGCCTGGGTTGCACGTACCCCCGAAACCAGCGCCCGGTAATGCAGGAAGGGCTCTCCTCCCTCGAAGGCGACCTTTTTCATGCCGGCGCTCGCCGCCATGTCGACGTAGTCGATGACCTGTTCGGTGGTCATGGTGGGCCCGGGGGGACCACCCCAGACGAAGCAGTGCGGGCATTCCCTGCTACACGCGTAGGTGAGCAGCAGATGAAGAGCGTCCATGCAAGCAACCTCCCCTGTCTGCCCGGAAAGCAGCACCGGGCGTTGACTTCCTCTGTAAGACTTGGCTGAAGCCGCCTCCTTCTCCTGTCAGCCGGGAGAATTACCGTTTCTTATTAGTGCATGGACAGTATCTGCAGTCTGCTCATAGGGCGGAGACCTTAGATGCGCTGCTGTGACAATACTGGCACAACCCGATACCTCCCCAAGCGCAGACTCCTGTATAGTGGAAACGAAGCAGGTGAAGAACCCAACGGAAATACTACGAGTTCACTGTCCCCCGATACAGGTCTTCCCGCCCCCCCGGGAAGACCTTAACTCTTTGGGCGGCTGTCTCCATGGCGGTGGAGTACGCGCCGGATCCGGTCGCTTATCAAACTCAGCGGCGCACCTCTCCCTGGTGTCCCGTGAAGGAACCGATGAAGGAATCCGCCCCGGCACGTGGAAAAGGTCCCTGAGTCTCAGAGATATCGGATCGGCCCCTCGGCTTCGAGTGGGGTGTGGGGTGCCGCTTTGCCAAGGGGCCGACAATCACGTGAGATTGGGAGAGGAGAACATGGGCTCATACCTCATAAAGGGTGGTGTCATCATCGACGGGACAGGGGGCGCACCTTTCATCGGCGACGTACTTATCCAGGATGACCGCATCGAGGAGGTACGCAAAACGGCCGACCTGAAAGATGGTGAAACGGCCCTGGATGCGTCCCGGAGGCTCGCCGATGTGCAGCCCTATGATTCTGGCTGCGGTACTGAGGAGGGTGTCGATGGTGTGGTGGATGCCAGCGGCCTGGTTATCAGCCCGGGTTTCATCGATATTCACACACACTCAGACCTGTCCATACTCGCTGCACCGGACGCCTCGGCCAAGATCCTTCAGGGGGTAACCACGGACACCATCGGTAACTGTTCCATCGGCCCCGCCCCTCTGAACGAAAGGGGACACGAGTACTTTACCGGGTGGCGCCGATACGAGTCGAGCTGGCTCGAGAGGGCCGGCGTCGAGTGGCCCCTGTGGCCCAGGTGGAGCGACTACGCGGAGTTACTCGCCGAGCAGGACCGGACCATGAACATCGTCGGCCTGGTTGCTCACGGCCCCGTCCGGGCCTCGGTGTTAGGAAGCGGTGACTCGCGAGCGACCACCGAGGACCTCAAGGAGATGCAGATGTTGGTGCAGGAGGCCATGGGGGCGGGTGCATTCGGCCTGTCCACGGGTCTCACCTATGTGCCCAGCTGCTATGCTGACACCGAAGAGGTTGTGCAGCTGTGCCGCGTGATATCGCGCTACGGCGGACTGTACGCCTCGCACATCCGCGGGGAGGATGACCGTCTCCTGGAGGCAGTTCGGGAGGCGGTTCGGATAGGTGCCGGGAGTGGCTCACCTGTCCAGATATCCCACCACAAGGCGTCCGGTAGGGCTAACTGGGGCCTGGTTAACGACAGCCTGGATATGATCCGGGAGGCCCGCAGCTCGGGTGTCGATATCGCGGTGGATGTCTACCCCTACACCTTCGGCGGCACCTATCCCGGACCCCTGGCACGCAT
>PWUB01000196.1 GCA_003563755.1 Clostridia bacterium | reverse complement strand
ACCGCCCCTTCCAGGGCTCGTTCGTCGATGTCAAAGACCACCACGCGGGCGCCCTCCGCGGCGAAACGCCTCGCCACAGCGAGACCTATGCCGCTGGCACCGCCCGTCACCACAACCCGTTGGCCTTCGAATTCCGGGTACCTGGCCATGTATCCAACCTCCAAGACTTCCGAGTCACCCTCCGTCTTCTACAAGACAGAAGGCAATACCTTGCCGCAGCCCGCTGCGTGTCCTCGAGAAACACCGAATCCCGACGCTCACCCATTGCATGAGAGCTGCCGCGGGGTCAGAATACGACGGGGCGACCGGGACCCTCCCGCTGCGCCCCTCCCCCTCCGGTCGCAGCAACAGGACCGGGGGCAACGAAAGTGGCCTTCGATGGGACTGGGTCCCGCACTACCACCCGGAGGGAGGTTTCCGGCACCGGAGGAGACCGGTGCACACCGGGGAGTGATATGCCTTGTGCAAAAGAGGGCTCGAGGCCGGGGGTGTGCAGCGCTGCGAGAGCATGCCACTGCAGCATTTGCCTCCTGTGGGCACCACGTGCAGAGGACGATGGGAGGACCCGCAACCGGTCTGCTCCCCGGTGCCAGCAGGGCACAGCTCATTTCATATCACCCAAACTTCTTAATTCCGCTCATAGTGTGCAGAGGGGAATCGCTGCTGGCCACGAAAAACTCGCGCAGCAGCAAATGCAGCTCGTCAGTTGCAGCCGTACCTGCGACCCATGAGATCGTGAAAGCTCTGTTTACTCCTCATACGATCGTACCTGCGTTGCCTCTCATTCGTCCAGGATGGCGCGGATCTTTTTCGCATATACCCTGCTATCGGGGTCATCAGCGACGAGCTCGATTCCCTCGGGTGAGTCGATCCCGATTTCGAGTTCAACTGCCCTCATGATCTGTTCCTGATCGAATACCCTGGAGTTCATGATTTCTGGAGTTGATCCCAGCAGTTTCAAGATCGCCACTCCCACGGCATCGATGGCGATGCGGTCGGTGCCTGCCAGGAAAAGATCTGTGCGTCTCTTCGTTCCGCGACTCGGACCACCGTCGACAAAGCCCTCCACCGCATCAAGTACGATTAGGTCCGGTCGATAGCCCACGTTGAGCTCGCTGATCATCTTTCGTATATGGGGGGATCCATGTAGCTCTTTCATGAAGGTGGTCCCCTTCTTGGGAACAATACCCACGGCCAGCTTTAATGCAAGTGTGAAACTGCGGCTGGGTCCGTGGGTCTTCAGACAGGGGGTGGCAACCACGCATTCTGCCTCCTTGAGCATGCGAGGCACCAGGAACCCATCTTTCCAGTGGCTACCTGGAGCATCCACTTTCACCAGTTCTTCCGGCGGCAGCTCATCGAAGTTGACAACCTCCACGCCCAGACCCTCCGCCAATGTGAAAATTCCCAGCTCCTCCATCACCTCGGAGGTGACCGGTGGACCGCTTCTTTCTCCGATCGTGATGCTCTTTGCCCCCATCTCCCGGAGATAGACAATGAGTTCTCTCAGGGTGTCAACGTGCGACGAGGCAGGATAGGGATCTGACGTGTTGAAATTTGGCTTCAGGACCACGTTCTTGTCCTTTGCCGGGTTTACTCCCAGCATGTCGATGCTTCTCCGCACACCATCGCGTCGATTGGCCGCCTTTACTATCGCGACTCTCGTCCGACCCTGACTTCTTGCCATCATCGACCACCTTCTTCCGGAGCTGTATACCTGGCCGGTCTACGGCCCGAATGGACTTGTATGGTCGTACTATTCGTCATCGGTGATCTGTATCCTCCGTATGCCGTTCTTTGTTCTTCGGTGTGGCACCGGGCGACGAACGTCGGTTTCGATTTGCCTGGGACTTCTGCCAACCACGTAAGACCTACCCCATTCTGCATCGAAGTCGCGATAGGCGCAAGGATGGACGATATGCATTCTGGGTGGAGGCAAATCCAGGCCCGGAGCGGGGCGCCTGGGTTCGGGTCTAACTCGAAGTGAAGAAGCCCCCTCGGAACGCCCCACTTCCTTCGGATCCCGCGTCAACGCGGGCACCCCTGCCTTCGGCCGGTGGTCCTACGGGGCCACGGCCCACAGGGACTTGCACCCCCTGGCATCGCCCATGCCGGGCGCAAGTGAGGGGGCGGGACACCCCGGGGGGTGCCCCGCGGTGACCCTATCACTCGGGCAGTGAGAAATGGATCTCCCACTGGTCCACAACCTTCTTCAACAGTTCGGTGAACTCAAGCGTCACCTCGCGAACGTCGTCCTCCAGCGCATAGGTCAGCGTGTACCTGAAGTGCATTCCGTCACCGGAGATGTGACCCAGCTTGGTCTCACTCTCCATCTCGAAACCGTCAGGGGCAAGGGAGTACGAGCGCTCACTGTCGTCAACCAGGCGGAACCCGACCAGCTGCACCAGGCTTCCCCCGGTCCCCATGACCGTGAGCCTCAACGCCCGGTCCTCCAGAGCTGCCTCGACATGCTCGACGGTGGTTCCCCACAACTGCTGAGCAGCGGGCCCGGCCAGCTCGACCTGGCCGTCGGAGATCCGGTACACAAAGGATGGAGCCGGTTCATCCAGGGTGCGCCCCGCACCCGGCACGGTGCCGTAATGCCTGGCCACCGCCCCATGGACAACCCGCAGTCCACGCGTTCCCTCGGGCAGCGGCTCGTAGGAGACCCGAAGTGCCAGGGGCCCGTCATCGCGAGCCAGGTCGCTGCTCTGCGCCCGCACGGCCATGACCCGCTCACCGTCTGCAGTATAGAGCTCCGGCATGCGCCGGGAGTCGTCGGCCATGCGTACTCCGTCGACACCCCGGAAACCATAGAGTCCGTGGAAGATGTAGGTGATCACCGTCTCGGTGGCGTGCAGCTCCACCTTCGCCACTTCCAGCTGCACCCCGGACCTCTCCTCCGATAGGGCACCCACCTCATAGGTCCTCTCCAGGGCGACGGCCCGGCTGTAGTTGACGGGAACCCTGAACGCCCAGGGTCCCTGAACATCGCCGATGGCGTCGACCATGACGTTGATGTGCCGGGTCATCCGGGCCAGGCCCTCGTTGGTGATGGAACCGGTGTAAACATCCATGCCGTCTTCATGGGATACCCGGTAGTAAGCTCCCTGGCGCCCGATCTCGCGCCCCCACTGATCCGTGATCCGCACCGATATGAACATCCCCTGGTCCAGCTTGCCCTCGGGGGCGCTGATGCGGAAACCGAGGACGGTCCGGGATCGGTCGGCCACGACGTTGACCAGCTCCAGTTCGACGTCATCGATGGTCTCGGCCAGGTACAGATCGTGGGCCACGCCCTGATCGGCGGCCAGCTGCAGGCCGCGATCGGCACCGATCATGCGGAAGAAGGGCCCCACCATCGGCAGTGATCCCGCATACAGCGAAATGGTCGGAAACGCATAGACCACAGCCAGGGCCAGTATCAACACGGCAGCCAGATAGTGGACCAGGATCCTCGGCGGGCGCCGGGTCCGCCCCGCTGCCCTCCGGCTGCCCGGCCTCGTCTCCAGACTGCCGGCCCGGTCCGGACTCCGGTTGCCCTCCCGGACGGCCCCACGCCAGTGCTGCCGGGTCCTCTCTGGCACCCTCTGCTCGCGGAGCAGATCCCCATACTGCTCCAGCCTCTGTTCTACCTCTCGCACATCCCTGTCCTTACTCACGGGCAGCACCTCCTGTTTGAGAAGCCCTCGCAGAAACATCAAATCCAGTCCGGAGCTGACGGAGAGCATAGTGCAGGCGGGACTTGACTGTCCCCTCGGGAACACACAGCATTCGCGACACATCGGCGACTGACATGTCCTCGAAGTAACGGAGGGCAACCACCGTGCGGTGTTGCTCACTCAACCGCTCGAGCCCCGACCGGATGTCCTGGAACTCCGCCCAGCGGGAGTCACCCGGGAAATGCACCCGGTCCTCGCCGTCACCGGTCACCTGTGCCTCATCGATGGGCACAACCTTGCTGCGCTCGCGTTCCAGCGCGTAGCAGGCGTTGATCATGATGCGGGTCGCCCAGGTGTAGAAGTGGGCGGGACGCCTCAGGCTGGCCAGGGCCTCCAGGACAGACAGGGCCGTGTCGGCCAGGGCCTCGTCGGCATCCTGTGGGCTGCCGGTGATCGCCAGTCCCATCCGGTATAGGGCCTGTTCCGCGCTGGCAAACAGGCTCTCAAAGGCATCCATGTCACCCTGGACCGATGCGCCCACCAGCGCCTCCAACTGGGGAGGGGACAGCTTCCCCCTCCGATGATGTTCCCTGTCCATTGATATCAACTCCCAACCGAACTTCACATGCACAGATTAGATGGGCCAGGAGGTGCCCAGGTTCAAATCAAATTCGCCTCACTTCTAATAGTAACAGGTCGGTGCAGGAATGTGGGGGCCGGGGACATGGGAAAAGCGCAGGGCACTTGCGCTAGAGCCGGTGGAGGACGTGAAGATGGCGAGGGATGGGATGAGTCTGGACATCAGGTTCCGGAGGGGGACAGGATACCGGTCAAATGCCGCCTCTGACGCTGACTCAGGCAGCAACAGAGAGCCCGCTTTCAGAGCGCATACTGGAGACGAACGCCCTTGTGGTCATGGCATGACGAACTCCTCGAGCCTGCGAAGTGAGATGATGATTCAAGTTCAGGTTGCATCCCGGAAACCACGAAAGCTCCGCAGCGAGCCCGCACAGCGCTGACTCGCGGTTCATTCACCCAGCAGCGCGAAAGCACCCCGTGACACCAGGTCCTTCTCACCGCCCGGTTGCACGGCGGTTAGCAAGGGT
>PWUB01000243.1 GCA_003563755.1 Clostridia bacterium | reverse complement strand
GCAATCGCCGCAGCAACGGCGCTGTATCCGACGGGTGTGATGTCCCAGCTCCGTACCGCCGTTGCAGCCAGGGCCCAGATGAAGGCGGCGGGGAACACTGGGTCCGAGCGACCCAGCGACACCCACGCTGCGTAGGTAACGGAGGCTGCTATGAGAATCACCAGCAGGCCAACGGTGTCCTCTCCCCAGCGCAAGAGACCAAGATGCTCCAGCAGCACCCCGCCAGCGAGCACCGCGCTTATGCTGGCCCACGCAAGGTATACGCTGAAAAAGACATTGACGGACAGATACTGTCCTATGCCCAGAGGGCGTGTCCGCATGCGAAGGTAGCCCACCGCCAGTGATAACACCAGTCCGAGTACGGCTGTGAAACTGAGGGCGACGAAGCCATAATGCCACGTGAGAATCCACGATATGTTGAAGAAACAGCTGGCGAGGAAGGGAGTGCCCAATCGGTCTGCTGTGTCCTGGTCCCGAAACTGGTAGGCGCAGAAGGCGATGATGAGGGCGTAGATCAGAAACCAGAACGAAAACGCGAACCCGGCAACGGGATCGATGACCGAGAACTGATCTGCGATCTCACCCGTTGTCCGTCCATTCAAGGGTAGGCGGTTTGCGAACTGGTTCACCACGATGACCGCTGTGCCCCCGACCGCGTTCAGATACCTGGAGCTGAGCATGCGCCTGATCCCTCCAAATCTACTGGGCGATGTATGGGGCTCTCAATCGTATGCTGTGCAGTAAAGGGGAACGGGATGCAGGATGCGACTGGTTGTCCCGGGGGGCGTCATTCTATGAATCCTGTCTTCGTCCCGCCCTGCCGGCGAGGTGATAACGGTGTGTCACTGCTGTGATGATCAGGCCATAACAGAGCAGGAGGCCGGCGAGTATCAGGAAGGCGAGATTGAGGGAGGCCACATCATACACGTAGCCGACCATGGGTCCGGCGACGGAGCCGCCGAGGGCCATGACTCCGAAAATGATGCCGAAGGCTGTGCCCGACATGCCCCTGGGTGAAATCTCGCTGGTAATGGCCGTGAAACTCGGCCGCGCCAGGGAGTAAAAGAAACCCTTGATGATGACGACTGCGGTCAGGATCAGGCCTTCGAGAGGTAGAAGGACGACGGCAGTGAGCAGAACCGCGGTTGTGGAGGTGGACACAAGGATGATGTTACCCCGGTGATAGCGATCACCGAGGGATCCACCGACAAGGGAGCCCCCGGCGCCGGCCAGCATCATGATGGTACTGAACAGGGCGGCTGCTGCAGCCGATGAACCGCGGGTCTGGGCGAAGAACGTCGGAAGCCAGTTCATGATACCGCTGTTGAAAATACCTGACAGCAGGGCCGCTGCGGCAATAACGTAGACCGGCATCCAGCTGGATGCTCCCGCATCCGGCGCCCGAGTGGCCTCCTCCTTTTCGAGGGCGGCCGCCCGCTCATCTCTTTGCAGGCTCTGCAGGCTGGGATAGCTGAAGTAGAAGGCGACCACCAGGACGACGCCGGCACCTACCAGGGTCAGCAGGGCGCTCCTCCAACCAAGAAAAGCTGCCAACAAGCCCGATACCGAATAGCCGGCGGCGGTACCCACGTTTCCACCGATATTGTGAAGGGCCATGTTCATGGCCAGCCCACCGCTGTGGTGGGCGGCACGACCTACGTCGGCGAAGCTCGCCGGGTGAAAGGTCGAGTTGCCCATTCCGTAAAAGACCTGGGCCACTATGAAGCCGGATAGGCTCGTTGCCTGAGACAGCAAAAACAGCCCGGATAATGTCAGGCAGTATCCGACCAGCAGCAGCTGGCGGGCGGTGAACCTATCGGCCAGCCACCCAGCGGGCATTTGAAACAGCCCGGATGCGGCGCTGCCAGCAGCCACGATGAACCCCAGCTCCGTGCCCGTCAGCCCGACGTCCGAAGCGATGAACAATAGCAGCGGTGGCAGGGCGGTCATCGCGATGTGCTGGAGAGCGTGGGAAGCCACCAGCAGATTGCGGGCCTTTTTCGCGGTTTTCACTGCGTGCGGGTCTCTCGATGGGTGCAAGACGGATTCTCCTCAACCTTCCCCGTGTGAACGTCACCAACACCCAGCATACCAGCCAGTGCTCAGAGGTACCAGAGCCGCTACGCGGCCCTGTGTCTCGAAGGGTGCACTGCCTTCGCCAGTCCACATTCCCACTGTACAGCCAGGATTGGTCTCATGGTAGTATGAGATGAATGAGCGGTTGAGGGGAACAGCGGATATGATGATCATGGGGAGCGTGGCAGCAGTGCAATCCACTCATCTTAGACGACATCTCGTCGCTGTCATCATAGTCACATTCGTCAGCATGCGCGGGGCAGAGCTGCTGATCCTGGCAGAGGCCAACGTGCACTGGACTATCCTGCTGGGACTCATGGCCCTTTCGATAATGTGCAGTGTATACGCGGGAATGCTGGTCGGCATCGGAGGATACCTCCTCGTGAGCTCAACGACCATAGCCATCGGCAGGTGGCTTCGCGACCTCCGCGTAGTGAGGGAGCAGATAATCCAGAAATCCGGCCCGTAGACCGGACGACACGGATATCCGTCCGGCCCCGGGACGCGGTGGTATCCACGCCGGGCCCGGGCTTTGGCCGCCGGAGGTGGTGGTGAGTATTGCCGAGGATTTCCCCCCTGAGACGCACTGACCGCGTTCGCTCTGACCCTCGGTTCTGCCCGCCACCGACACCCAGGACATATACTCATGAAGCACTGCTTAATCAGGCGAGGGGTTGGCGGTCATGGCAGAACCGCCGGTTTCCCGGTTTTCGGGGTGGCCCTGACGAGTTAGGGCCCACGGGAGACATGGTTCTGCGCCGGCAGTGGCACCGAGGCCGGGCCCGTTGCTCAGAGGATCCTTCCGGGACGATCTGATCAACGAACCGTGTCCGTCGATGAACCCAGAATGACGAAATCTGCGTGGAGGGATGCTGTTGACGCTAATCAGGGGTGAAATGGTTGTATTGAGGGATGCTCGTCCGGGTGACGTGGATGACTACGTGCGGTGGTGGGACAGCGGTCGGCAATGGCAGAAATGGGACGCACCGTGGGAGCCCCTACCGCAGGTCAAGGATGTCATTTTCCGTCTTGAGAACCGGCTCGGGCAGCAGCCTCCGGTACCGAGGATCAGCATGGAGGTTGACACAATCGACGCCCATCACGTGGGGTGGGTCAACCGATACTGGATCGACGAGAACGCCGGGTGGCTGGAAGTAGGCATCAACCTTCCCGAGAGTGCGTACTGGGGCCGCGGTCTGGGCACCGAGGCTCTGGCTTTATGGGTCGAGTATCTGTTTGAGCACATGGGCCTGCACCGGGTGGGCCTGGGAACATGGTCGGGAAATGAGCGTATGCTCAGGGTTGCCTCCAAACTCGGCTTCACCACCGAGGCGCGCTTCCGTCAGGCCCGGCTGGTGGACGGCCGCCGTTTCGACGCCATGCGCTGCGGACTGCTTCGCGAGGAATGGGAGAGTATGCGCGGTGCGTGGCCCGGCGTCAGGTCCGGCGGTCGTGAGTAAGGCGAACCGGTGGGTGTCCCGAAGCTCACCGCGACGTCGGGACACCCGCCAGCGGAGCTCTACGACCGACCCAGCAGCTCCTCGATCAGCATCAGGCCCCGTTCGGCAATCTCCTTGGTCACAGGGCCGATCTTCAGGGGATTGCCGATGGGCCTGTGCAGGATGATCTCATCACCTTCCGGTCCGGATACGTGTTCGCATCTACTAATATCCCTGATGCGGATCACCGTGCGGGCGCGCCCGAGGCGTCGATGCTCGATCAACTCGATTTCGTCCTCGCCGATCGTTGCCTGATTCTCGGAGTTCACCTGTTTCATGGTATAAGGTAGGACTGCCTGGCTGCTCTCCTTCTCCGTCACTGCGACTCCCCCTTTCAACAGGCAGGAATCATGGGCTATCAACATGCCACCCGTCGGTTTGCGGAGAAAGAGTACATAGTGTCGTGTGATTGGGCCCATGAACCTGTGACCTGTGAATACCATCTTATTCGCCAGATTGCCCGGAAAACCCTTCTCAATGCTGAGTCATCACCTGCCGGAGGCATCGTGGACAACGGATTTCGTGCCCGACACCAGGTACAAGTCCTCCCCGTCGATGGCTCTTCGAGGGATGATACCTGCGGTCTGCATCATGCCAGCCACCTCACGGGCCGGTGGTAGAATGTCGGATTCGACTTCGGCCCCTGCACCTCGATGACGCCGGTTGATCTCATCCCTGCCGTTGGTATGTGCGATGATCAGCTGACCGTGGGGAACAAGGACCCGGTGGATCTCGGCCAGTGCCGCTCCTGGATCGTGGAAGTGGGGGAATACAGCGTGGCATATGACAACATGGAAGGATTCATCGTCAAAAGGCATATCCTCCGCCGGAGCTTGAGTGAACACCACGTTTGGCTGCGGGTGCTTCTCCCGGGCCACCGCGAGCATCGCCGAAGAGGGGTCCAGGCCGCATATTGAGCCTCTGCATCCGACCCTCTGCAGAATGGACGGTATGAGGCGGCCCGTACCGGTGCCCACGTCGAGGACATGGTCGCCCCGGCGAAGCCCACAGTGTTCGATGACCCTCTCGATCCTGTGCTCGGGCACGGGGTTTTCCTCGTCCCAGGACCTGGCCCGGCGGTCGAAGAAATCCCCGGTGTTCATTGCCAGTTCCCTTTGGTACGGATCGCGAAAACAGGCAGACGTTCAGCAACGGACACCACGGCAGGCACCACCACGAGTTGAATGAGAATCCCGGGCCAGCCGGTCGCCACTCCCACGGTGAGGGGAGCCCATATCGGAATCCCCTCCATTCCGAACAGGGGCAGCACCAGGGCGCCCAGGAGACCGTACACTATTCTGCCGCCCAGCATGGACATGATCAGTGACCAGACCAGGGGTTTGTTAAGTTGGCGGTACAGAAGACCGGCCAGCAAACCGAAGGCACCGAGTTCGAAGGTCATCCCCACGGCCTGGGGGAGCAGGGGCATTCCGGTCAGGATACTGCTGAGACCCGGTGTGATCAGGCCTGCTGCCAGCCCGACACCGGACCCGGCCAGGAAACCCGCCAGGAGTATCGGTATGTGCATTGGTAGAAACACTGGACCGGATCCTATCATGTGAAACAGGATAGGTAGGAGCAGCCCCATCGCGATGAAAAGCGCTGTTAAAGCTATCCTATGCGCAGTTGACATTCGATTACCTTCCTTCACCTCACTAGTATACGCTGCGGATAATGATAGCACAGATTCCACCAGTCATGCTATCCAACATGGCCTCCCTCTTTCGCAGCCACGAACAGCCGCGCGAGATGCGTTTGGGCCAGGTCGGGACCTGGATTCGTCGCCGACCATCGGCCTGTGATAGGGTCATATTGGGGAGGAGGACGCGCAGCCTCTTACCTCGTCGAGGAGGCATGGAGTGGGTTCATGCCGAAAGAATGAGACACGTGATACTTGGGGGGTCTACCTGTGCGAAGGCGCTTGGTGACCAACGCCGTCATGCTGCTGGTGCTTCTGCTCATCATGGTCTTTTTCCTGCCTGGTGATAACGGTGCGACCAGGCTTCCCGCGGGTGAGGAGTTCCTGGAGAGGGAAGACCACATCTGGATATGGGACTACGCGTGGGCCGGCACTTACGTCAACGAGGTGCCGGCGGGTACCCCCATCGTGTTCAGCCTGGGTTGGACCAGCTCCTCGCGGCAGACCCTGGATGAACTGCTTATGGATTTGCAGATGGAGTTTCACGTTGCCGGGCACGAGATCGCCTCACCCAAGCGGTATTTTTCATTCCAGGACGTGGGATCGCGGACTGACAGCTATTGGTTGATGACATTTCGGTATCAGCACAGCCCGCTGTCCCCCGGAGAGTATTCATGGTGGATGTCTCTCGGCGGTTCCGTTGAGGACACGGTACTGGGGGGGATTCTGTTCGTCGTTCCCAGGTAGCCGCTGGCTCACAGTACGTACTTCGTCACCCCGCGTCCGGGTGACAAGCTGCAAGACTGGAGGTGGTGCGGGCGTGACTCGAGTTAACCTGCGCGTGTACGGATCGCTGCGTTCTCATCTGACGGAGGGTACACCGCGCTGTGTCTGCATCCCCGACGGCGAGACGGTCGGGGAGCTCTGCGACAGGCTCGGTCTTTGCCGGGAGAATGTGACCGTCGTTTTCGTCAACAGCCAGAAGGCGGCCCTGGACCACCGATTATCGGACGGTGATAGGGTCAGTCTCTTCCCCCTGGTGGCGGGCGGGTGAGGGCCCCGGAGGTGGACAGTCACCACCCTGGCGGTCTTCGACGAGACCTCGGAGGAGGGAGTCAGCTATGTCGGACTTAAGAGACAAGATCGCGGAGCATGCTTACGAGACCACTGCTCCTAACGGAGAAGAGATCCTGGTGGTCGACCTTGCTGCCACCGAACGGATCGCGTGCAGTTTCGAGACTCAGCGCCGCCGCGTAGAAGTAGCTGCCCTGCAGGCCGGGATCGTGCCTCTACGGTACGAGCGCAACCTGGGAACTCTGGGCAACCAGGGCCAGATAGCTCTTCTGGAGGCCAGGGTGGCGGTGGTGGGCGCCGGCGGCCTGGGAGGCACGGTGAGCGAACTCCTGGCCAGGATCGGTGTAGGTGAAATGGTGCTCATCGATCCCGATAGGTACGAGGAGTCAAACTTGAACCGGCAGCTGCACTCCCTCGAGGATAACCTGGGCCGGGACAAGGCACAGTCATCAAGGGATAGGATAGGGGAGGTCAACGGGGCGGTCTCAGTGACCTCCCACGTATGCCGATTGGATCAGGAAAACGCCCACGGCCTGCTGAGCTCGGTGGATCTCGCTGTCGACTGCCTCGACAATGTCGCAGACAGGCTGCTCGTCGCCGAGGTATGCGCCTCCCTCGGGGTGCCGATGGTCCACGGAGCTGTAGCTGGCACGATGGGGCAGGTCATGACCGTCTTTGCTGGTGACGGAGAGCTCGGGCAGCTCTATGGTAGTCAGGACAAAGGCGGGGGTTCTCACGGTGCAGAAATTCACCTGGGCAATCTGGCCACCACCGTGGCTGCGGTAGCGTCGCTGCAGTGCCAGGAAGCAGTGAAGATTATCACGAAAACGGGTGAACCCATCCGGCACAGGCTGCTTCTCCTCGATCTGGCCCTCGGTTCCCTGGAGACGGTGGATCTTTCCTGACTCCCAGCACAGGAGGGCTGCCTTGCTGGTACCTGGTACGTGAGATAGAATGAGCAAGAGGCTTAACTTATGTCCCTGTGGCGTCGGTCGCTGATATATGTGTCCCTGGTGATGCAGCTCGGGATAACCATGGTGGTGGCCGTCTATCTTGGATTCCGCGTCGGGTGGTGGCTCGATGAGTTGTTGAATGTGAGCATGGTTTTCACCCTGATCGGAACCCTCCTTGGAACAGGCGCTGGGTTCCTTTCGATCTACCGGCTCATAATGCGCACCATGGAGCGTGCGGGAAGCGGTGACGATGACACTGAGTGATGGAGGATGCGTGTTGGAACCCGGATGTCAACGCCTTTTTAGGCTGAAAAGCAGGGTGTTCAGGGCCCACCTGCTGCTATTGGGAGCGGGAGCCTCGGCATTGATGCTCGTGATGGGTCCCATGCCAGCGCTCTCCTACGCCCTGGGGACGGTTCTGGGCGCACTCAACTTTCATCTGCATTCACGTGCCGTCATGAGGCTGGTCGCGCCAGCAGACCGTCGCAGGAGCACCCGTGACGTGCACATGTTCACCGCCGCGAGTTTCGCGGTGCGGTTCTGCGTCCTGGCCCTCGTCCTGGGGTCAATTCATCTACATATGAGTATGCATCTGCTCCCCGCTGCCGCGGGACTGCTGGGGACCTATGCAGCTCTCATCTACGTCGGTATAATGGATTCGTATGCGGCAGTCGCTGAAGCAAAGGACATAGACAGGTAGCAACCGGACCAACCACATCAACTGGAGGATGGGCATGGAACGCTTTCTCGATGCACCTGAGGTTGTCTTCAATATCGGACCCATTCCCGTGACAGAGACGGTGTTGAACAGCTGGTTCCTGATGGTACTGTTGATCGCGATGGGAGCCCTGGCCACCAGGCGCCTGGACGAGCGTCCGAGGGGTGTCCAGTCGGTGGCAGAGGTCGCCGTCGAGGGGCTAAGGACACTGATGTCGATGACTATGGGCAGGGATAAGCTCGGCTTCTTGGGCTACATGGGCTCCCTGTTCGCCTTCATACTGCTCGCCAATATCTCCGGTGTACTCGGTCTACGGCCACCGACCTCCGACGTGAACATAACCCTCGGATTGGCTGCTATCACCTTCGTCATGGTGCAGTATTACGGGGCCAAGACTCACGGTCTCGGAGGCTACGTGAGGAGCCTGGCTGCGCCCATGGCCTTTCTCTTTCCGCTGAATATCATCGGAGAGTTGGCCCGACCGGTATCACTGGGTGTTCGTCTCTTCGGCAACATCATAGGTGGCAGCATCATCATGGCCATGATTTACGGGATCATCCCCCTGGTGGTGCCGATACCCCTGCACCTGTATTTCGACGTGTTCGTCGGACTCCTGCAGACCTTCATCTTCGTTGTGTTGACCATGGTTTTCGTCAGTCTTGCTATGGAATGATCGTTTCGAAAGGGGAGACTCACTATGGATCCAATAATCATCGGGGTCGTCGCTGCCGGCGCGGCGGGTGTGACCATGGCCATCGCCTCCATCGGCGCTGCTCTCGGGCAGGGATTTGTGGGCGGTAAAGCGGTGGAGGCAGTGGGACGCCAACCGGAGGCACAGGATCGAATAATGATCACCATGCTCTTAGGACAGGCCGTCACCGAGACCACCGGTATCTACGGGCTGGTCGTAGCCCTCATCCTCATCGGGCTGGCCAGGGGCTTCATGTAGGAGTGCATGGACGGGTTCGCGACATAGCGAGGAGCGGCTGAGCCTTGACTGACATTACATGGTCTCTGTTCATACAGGCTATCAGTTTCTGCATCTTCTTTTTGATCTTCCGCCGCGTCTTCTTCACGCCGATTCTCAAAAACATCGAGCGACGTGAGCGGGACATCACCTCGCTCCTGGAGGAGGCGGAGGATCGCCGCGAACGGGCGGTGGAGATCGAGGAGCGCTGTACGACCCGTCTTCAGGAGGCGCGCGAGGAGGCTTCTCGCATCGTTTCAGAGGGTGAGCGAAACGCACAGCGCAAGTACGACGAAATCCTTGCCGCTGCCCGTAGAGAGGGCGATCAGATCCTGTCAGAGGCACGGAAGGCGATCGAGACGGATAAGGAACGAGCCCTCGCTGAATTCGAGGATGAGGCGGCCCAGCTGGCCTCTGAAATAGCCGGCAGGGTGCTCGGTAGGGAGCTCGACTCTTCCGAGCGCGATGATCTTGAGACCGTGGTCGTACAGATGGTGCGGGGGAAGGCTGAGTAAAGGATTTGCTGAGTGGGGTCCCCGCCACAGTGTCACACAGGCTGCTGGCGGGGCCCTTTCTCGATCTGCGTGGGGTGCCATGCAGCTCGCGCGGTGGGGAAACGGAGGGGAAGCCATGAGTTCCGATCCTGATTGTCCAGAACGGATGAGCATGTTCATAGACGGAGCCAACATGACGTATGCGCAGAAGAAGCTGGGTTGGCAGATAGACTTCAAGAAGACCGTCGAGTATTTTTCTCGCAGCAAGAACCTCATCAATGCCTTCTACTATGCAAGAGATCCTCAAGATGATGATGAAAAACGATTCTACGGCTTTCTGACCTGGACCGGGTACACGGTTCGCACCAAGCCTGTCAAGGTCTGGACTGATCCCGGCAGCTCCGATGTCAGCTACAAGTGCAATCTCGACATCGAGATGGTGGTTGACATGTTCAACACCGCTGCCCTCTACGACGTGGCGGTCATCTTCACGGGAGACGGTGATTTTGGCCGTGCCGTGGAGCTATTGCGTTCGAAGGGCAAGCGGATAGTTGCCTGTTCGACTCAGGATATGATCTCATATGAACTGGCCAACGCGGCGGACAAGTATGTTGATCTGGCTGATCTCCGCAGTTACATAGAGCGGCGACACAATCAGCAGACGGCGGGCGGCTGACCTTCCACCGTTCTGTGCTGCAGTTGAAGCCGGGCGGGGTATCCTGCATTCCCGCCCTCGTGGTATGCACTGCCTGCTCCCAGCGAGGGAAGAGGAGAATGCCCCCGCATGCTCGGGAGTGAGGCAGGACAAATGCAGCTGAGAAACGACGAGGTTCCCTGCCGGAACAGGCCGGGGTGTATTATCTGCTCAGGGTCGGGAGGTGAGCAGGCGATTTCCGGAGCTTCGTGAGCCGGGAAGGCGGGACCATCCAGCAGGGTAGGATCGAGCTTCACGTATGCAGCACTTCGTCGGAGCGAAGCGTTGTTCAGCGCATTAGGTTCATGAGACCGGATGCGACTGAGAGAGGGTATCAGGGAGAGTCAGTGGGCGCAGGATATGCAATCCCGAGCCCCCGGACAAAGATGAGAACACGGACCGGTCCATACGTGGTTACCACTTTTTATGCTCTGCGGGCGACGATCACGCTCCATATTCTGCAGCGATACATCGAAATGCAGGATACTTCAGACGCTGGAGTCCGAAGGAATGAGTTCATCACTGTCAGATGAAGGAGCTCGACGAGGTTCTCATAGTGTCCAGCGTCCAATGTGGATGACCAGCTGCTGGTCTCCGCCCGATCCCTGTTGGGGCACGAATCTACCGGTGACCGCCGCGGCTGATACGCAGCTGTCGGCTTCAATCCAGGACCAGGCTTTGCCGGCATGCGGTGGGGCCGATGAGTCTCGCCCGTATCCGCCACCTCGACAGTGTATGCGGTTTTTCGCCTTCTGCTTCCGCGTCATATCTCGCCTACTGAAAATCGCTCCGAAACCTGGAGCCTCCGAGCACACCGGGCTTTGTATCGGGTGGCAGACATGTCCGAAGGGGCTGTTCGAGTCCGGTGACAGTCAGTCAGCTGTTCGGGAATGGGTCACGTTGGGGGCGGGAGGAGGGCACCGCCTCGGGCGCCTCCTCCCGCCCGGTAGGGTCACTGCTGCCTGCCGGCGGCGATCAGGACATTGCGCTGGAACTCAGGGTTGATGCTGTTGGTGCGGTGCGTGCGGCTGCCGTAGAAATAGAGACAGAAGTGCCCCGGGAAGTTGTTATCGTATATTGTCTGCACATCGTGCGGCATGGATGCTGCTGCAGCTGCCAGCGTCTTACCCCTGACTTCAATGAGGATCGGGCGAGGTGTCCACGTCCAGCCCCCGAAGATCTGTCGCATCACTTCGGTATCATGGACCGTCAGGGGTTCGGAATCTGCGTGGTTGGACCCGCCCAGGCGCCTCACATTGAACCGAAGACCCGTCCAGAGGTCCATGATCGTCGCCTCGGTTCCCGGAGGGTAGTACCAGCGCGCCCACTGCCATTCGAGCAGCTCACCGTAGCCCGGTACCGTGCTGCCGCTGGGACCGGTGACATGCACCGGCTGACTCTCATTTACCGGTATGTACAGAAGCTGATCCACCATGATCAGATCGCTCTGGAGGTGATTTGTCCCCCAGATGGCCCACCGGGTGGTGTTGTACTGATGGGCTATGAGGCTGATGGTTTCACCCGGACGGACTCGGTGCTGGATGACGCTGGTACCGGGCGACGTTGTGGGCGGGGGAGAAGAATCGGCCTCAACATTCTCAGCATGCTGGTGTGAACCGGGCAGGCGCAGGATCTGGTGGACGCGGATCTGGTCTCCTCTTAGCGGGTTGAGACTTCGGATGGCACTTACGCTGACTCCGTACCGCGTACAGATACGGTGCAGGGTATCCCCGGGCTGCACCCATACTGGGAACTGACCGTGGTCTGCTGCCGGCACACGGAGGGTCTGCCCCGCATATATCCGGGAGTCCCTGAGGCCGCTGGCCTCGCTGATGGATGCGATGCTGCGGCCCAGCCTCTCCGAGATGCGGTACAGGGTATCACCCGCCAGAACTCGATAGGGGAACGCGTTGTTCAGGACACTCGTCGTGATGTACAGGACTTGTCCAGGAACCAGTTGCGCATCGATGCCCGGATTGTCGCCGATGAGCTGAGATGTGGATACCTTGAACTGCTGACTGATCCTCCAGAGTGAGTCTCCGGGTTGCACCTCGTATGTGATCACCGCACGGTACTGCATCGCGGCATCCACACGAGGTGCGAACATGGCTGAGATAACGAGGAAGGCCAGCGTCAACAAGACTGCATACCCCGTCACGCGGGGTCGGCCAGTGACATAACACTTCAATCATATCTCCCCCTGGAATGAAATAGTAACTCCACCAAGAGTTTTACATGTAACTGTTTCTGACTCAGCTGTCGCGCTCCTCTTGGGAATATGAGGCAGGCGGTGTGTGAGGTGACCCCCAGTTGAAGGCGTTGCGCGGCTTCAGGATCGCTGATATGTTGTTTTCAGCAAGGTCGGTCTCAGGTATCAGCGGAGGAGGACATGGGAGTGCAATACACCGAGGCTGTCGACTACCTGTACGGGCTCGGCCGTTTTGGGACCAGGCCGGGTCTTCACAGGATGATCCGCATTTTGGAGGCCCTGGGCAATCCCCATCACGGCTTGAGAGTGATACACACCGCCGGCACCAACGGCAAGGGCTCGGTATGCTGTTTCATGGCCGAGATACTGCAAGCGGCAGGATACCGGGTTGGCCTCTACAGCTCGCCGCACCTGCAGAGCATCCGGGAGCGTATCAGAATCAGCGGTGACCTCATTCACAGGCGAGACTTCAGTGAGACGGTCTCCCGGGTGAAGTCTATGGTGGACGATGAGGTCGCGGCCGGCAGAGAACATGCCACCTACTTCGAGATTCTCACTGCGGTGATGTTCGATCTTTTCTCGCGGTCCGACCTGGATGTAGCCGTGCTGGAGGTGGGCCTGGGAGGCAGATTTGATGCCACCAACGTGGTTGGGCCTCCCGAGCTGTCCGTGATCACGGGCATTGATCTGGATCACACCGAAGTCCTGGGTGATACCATCGACGGCATCGCGCGCGAGAAGGCGGGCATAATCAAGCGGGGCAGCCGCGCAGTTGTGTCCTCGCAGAACCAGGAGGCGGTGCCCGTGTTCGTCGAGATCTGCTGCCAGCGCCGGGTGCCGCTGACCGTGCTTCGGGATGAAGAGTCACCTGGGTGGGTTCCCCGGTATCTGGATGCCCGGGTGCAGGCCGATGGTGGGCTGTTCTCTTACGTGGGCAACGACTGGAGAATACCTGATGTTGAGATATCTATGCTGGGACACCACCAGATACACAACGCCGCACTGGCCCTCGCCGCCGCTGAACAGCTGCAGAGGCAATCTTGCTCCATGCACATCGGGGTTTCAGATGTGAGAAGAGGCCTTTCCGCGGCCCGGTGGCCGGGACGCCTTGAAAAGGTGTTGGATGCCCCGAGAGTCTACCTTGACGGTGCTCACAATGAGGCTGGGATGAGGGTTCTCGCGTCCACCCTTTCGCGACTGTTCGCCCACAGGCGAATCCATGGGGTCATCGGAATGCTACGTGGGCGACACCCTGACGAGATGCTGACTCCCCTGGGGAACGTTCTGAACGGCACAGCGGTTGTGACCTCCGCGGCGAGCCCGCGGAGCCTGGAGCTGGACGCGCTGCAAGAGGCAGCGGACAGGTGCCTGTCGGCTGACTGCGTCCTCGTCAGAAGCGATGTCAACGAAGCCATCGATCTCTGCCTGGACCGCGCCCAGCCGCAGGATGTGGTGGTCATAGGGGGAAGTCTGTACCTGGTGGGCGCAGCACGGCAGCGGTGGAGGCCCGTGCAGTGACCGGCAACAGGTGGTTTTCATCATGTCTGGAGGTTGATTGCCGATGAGGGCATGGATGTTGAGGCAACCGGCAGACATCGAGAATAGGCCGCTGGTCGTCGAGGATATCGCGGATGTACAGCCCGGGCCGGGCCAGGTGAGGCTCCGGGTCGAGGTGTGCGGCATCTGTCGCACCGACCTGCACATAGCGGAAGGTGACATCGAGGGTCCTGAGCATCCCGTGATACCGGGACACCAGGCAGTCGGCGTGGTCGATGCGGTGGGTGTTGGTGCCGACGAAGGTCTGCTCGGACAGCGGCGCGGTGCTTACTGGCTGTACCGGGCCTGTGGGGAGTGTTTGAACTGCCTCAGGGAGGATGAGAACCTGTGCGAGTACGCATCTTTCACCGGATTCAGTGTACCCGGAGGGTTCGCGGAGGCCATGGTGGTGTATCCTGGTTACACTGTCCCAATACCCGCCAGGCTCAGCCCAGTCCAGGCGGCGCCCCTGCTGTGTGCAGGCATCATAGGCTACAGGTCATTCCGTCTCAGTGAAGTCAGGCCCGGTGAAAGACTGGCGCTCTTCGGATTCGGGGCTTCGGCCCACATAGTTATCCAGCTTGCCCACCACCGTGGATGCGAGGTGGTCGTGTACACGAGGAGTGCGGATCATCAGAGAATGGCCCGGGAGATGGGTGCGATATGGGTCGGCGAAGCGGGTGAGGAGCAGGGGCCGGTCTGCGATTCCGCCATCACTTTCGCCCCGGTGGGATCCATCGTGCCTCACGCTCTGCGGGCGGTGAGACCGGGAGGAACGGTGGCCCTGAATGCGGTTTCCATGACGGACATACCGTCCCTGCCCTACGAGCTGATCTACGGCGAGCGTACTCTGCGCAGCGTGGCCCACGTCACCCGCCGCGATGCCTGCGAGTTCATGGCGGCTGCTGGACAGATTCCCGTGCGGACCCGCGTGCGGGAGTATCCGTTTTCTGAGCTCAATGAGGCCCTGCTGGCCGTGAAGAACTCCGAGATCGATGGAGCAGCGGTGCTGCGGGTATCATGACCCGCGGTCCGGTTCGTGGGCCTCGCCGGTGCGCTGAAGCACGAGCCTGGTGTTGAGTGGTCCCACGAGATCGAACAGGACCGTTGAGGTGACGGCGAGTGGAATGGCCACTCCCTTGAGAGTGGGAACCAGCTCCTCCGCCAGGGCTGCCATGGCCAGTGTCATTGCCCCCTGGGGTAAAAGCGTCAGGCCCAGGTGTTGCCGCTCGGTGTTCTCCAGATCGGACCAGCGGGTGCCAACCCAGGTGCCGAGATGTTTGCCGGCGGCGCGGGTCAGCATGTATGTTGATACGACCAGTGGCATGGTGAGGATGAAGCCGGGCTGCACGGCAGCTCCCACGTAAAGGAAGTACAACCCGTAGACAAAATCGAGATCCTCGTCCAGCCGATGCCAGAAAGCCATCGATGTGATGGGGCTGTTTGCCAGCACGGTTCCGGCTGCCAAACTCGCAGCCAGCGGTACCAGGGGGCCGTTGAGGGTCATGGTGGTCAGAACCAGAGTTCCCCCGATTAGTACCGTGACCGCCTCACCGTATCCTGAGTAGCCCGACAGCACGTGGCGGTACGTGAGCCCGGCGACGAGCCCGAGGAGCACACTTGCACCAAGTGACAGCAGCCATGGGGCGGGTGCGAGGGTGAACGTGATTACCGCCGCGGCGAGACCGAACATGACCACGGCGGCGATGTCGTTGAGAGTCACAGTCCACATCAAGGTATCGCTGACATATCCCCGGGCGCGGAGTTGGTGCAGCAGCATTTGGGTACTGTCAGGGCCCGTGGTGACGGCGAGGGCACCCAGCAGGACACCTGCTCCGGCATCCCGCAGTACCAGGGCACAGGCCAGACTGACCAGGCCGAAGGTACCGAGGCTCTGTACCGATGTGATCGCTGCGGCACCCGCTCCTGCTCGCCTGACACGGTGGATGCTCATCCGTCTGCCGACCCTCAGGGCGATGAATCCCAGGATGAGGTGAGTCACGGGCGCGAAATGCTGCAGCAGTGGGGTGTCGATGATGGAGAGGCCGTGGGGTCCTGCCAGCACGCCGGCCAGCACGAAAGCACTGACCGTAGGCACTCGCAGCCGCATCGCCACCAGGTTCGCCGTGAACCCGAGAATGCCGACCAGACCGAGTGCAGTGAGGGTGTTCACGATTCCTCCCTGAACCGCCCTTCGTGCCCCCGCAACTCAGGAGCAGCCGGAGACTCTGCATTCATCCGCGATGAATCGTCTGCAAAACCGAGAAGATGAGGCTTGCAGAACGTGATCACTTTTTCGCAGGTCCGCGGAAACTGCACGGATCTTCAACTCCTTTCTTCCTCCCGGGTCAGGGAGTCGGAGCGCAGGCGGCCCGTTTCTCCTGAACGCCGGAGCGCGTCCTGTGTCAGGATGGTGCCTGCCACGGAGAAGACCAGGGTCGAGGCGAGGGCCACATTCATGACGAGCTCGGATATCTGTGGCAGGCGGTCGCTGGCCACCACCGCGAATCCGAGGGCCACCCCGGCCTGAGGCAGCACGGTTACGCCCAGGTACCGGCGTACGGTGGGTGAGGCCCCCGCGGTCACTGCGCCCAGGTGGGCGCCGACCATCTTGCCCCATACTCTGGCCCCCAGGTAGATGGATCCCAGCAGGCCCGCCGCCGGCAGGGCGACCACTCTGAGTGATGCACCGGCTACGGCAAACAGCAGGACGTACACAGGATTTGCCGTTTCGTTGAGATCACCGAGAAGGATGAGGGAAGTCGAGTGTACATTGGCCATCGTCACCCCGGCCGCCATATTGATCAAGAGAGGAGAGAATTGCATGTGATGGGCCAGTCCCGTGAGGGTGATGACTGTCGCCAGCGATATCTGAAGCACCTGTCCGTGGTTCGCGCAGAGTCGCAGGGCTCCCGACAGCAGGGCCCCTGCGAGGGCACCGGCCGCCACCGAAGTTGCCATCTCCAGCATCGGCAGCAGCAGAACATCGGACGGCCTGACTCCCCGCTGTCCCACGAGCACCATGGCCGCCGGGAGCAGTCCCGAGTAGAGCGTCAGGCTGACCGCATCGTTCAAAGATGATACCAGGAGGGCGGTTCGGGTGAGTTCGCCGCTGGCCCGGAGTTCGCGGATCACCATGAGAAGCTCGGCGGGGGCTGAGGCGGTGGCTACGGCACCCAGGATCAGCGCAAGAACCAGCGAGCCGGACGCCAGGTACACGCCCAGTCCGACGGCCAACAGGGCGAACACGGCCTGAAAGGCTGTCATGACGAAGATGCTTTTCAACATGCGAGCGACCCGGTTAAGGCGGAATTGCAGCCCTATGCTGAACGAGATCAGGGACAGGGCCACATCGCCCACCGTGCGCTCGAGCTGGGAGACCATATCGGCTCCCAACAGACCGAGGAGAGACGGACCGGCGATCATACCCCCGACCAGGTAGCCGACAACGGCTGGAACACCCCAGCGGAAGACCAGGGCTCCGGCAACGAAGCCGGCGAGGATGATGAGGCCCACCTGTCCCGCGGCAGCGGGGATCACTGATTCTGTCACTGACACATACCCCCTCGGTCTGTTGCATGAGAGCTTCCTCCTATAGTCTTCATTGCATGGCTCTTCTTGATGCGAGGGCAGCGGTTCGCGCGGCGTCGAGCACCCGGGGCGTGTGCGCGCGGACCGCACAGTATACTGGGGATCCCATCCCCCGCTGCTAAACGCGACAGGAACCCGGGTGGTTTCTGTCGAATTATGAGTGCGGCGTCGAGGAGGTGTGCCGGTGGGTCAGACTGATATCGTGATTGGGATACTGGCGGTGGGCTCCGTTGCCCTGGGTGCTGTTGTCACTGTCGGCCTGATGCGGTTGAACCGGGTTTTTGTCCGGCTGCAGAAGGAAGGACCTACAGAACGAATCTTCAGCTCCGTCTGCAACAACCACATCTACGGCGCATTGCGGTGGCTGGTCACCGCGGCGGTGGGTGTATGCTGGCTCGCGGTCCTGTACTCCCTGTCCGGCCTGTACGAACCCGTGGCCGTGTTCAGGGCCCAGGTAGCAGACGCCATCTTCATGTTCTGGGCCTCCGTGGTGAGCGTCGTCACTCGTCCCCTGTTCCAACTGGGTGACCAGGAAGTGTCAGTGCGGTTCGTGACGGTCCTCGTGGCCCTTCTCGCGGTGGTGGCCGTGGGCTCCGGTTTCGTCCGCAATTTCATCCGCAGGCAGTTTCTGTCGCGCACGAGCCTGGACCGAGGACTGCAGGAGTCGATAGCAACCGCCGCCGGATACCTGGTGATGACCATCGGATACCTGATCGCCCTGGAGATGGTGGGGCTTGACCTCAGCACCCTTGCCGTCATCGCCGGGGCCCTGAGTATAGGTATCGGCTTCGGGCTTCAGAATGTTGCCAACAACTTCGTGTCGGGCCTCATTCTGTTGGTCGAAAGGCCGATCAAGGTAGGCGACCGCATCGAGGTTGAGGGGATCAACGGGAGGGTCATGCAGATATCGGCCCGCAGCACCGCTGTCCGCACGAACGACAACATCGATATAATTGTCCCGAACGCCGAGCTGGTTTCTGAAAAAGTAATTAACTGGAGCCAGAAGGATAGAAAGGTTCGTTTTCGGATTCCCGTCGGAGTGGCCTACGGCACGGATGTGGAGCACGCGATGGAGCTGATGGTCCAGGCGGCAAAGACCGCTCCCGGGGTGCTGAAGTCTCCCGAACCTTCTGCCCGCTTCATATCTTTCGGAGACAGTGCCCTTAACCTTGAAATCCGGGTGTGGACGGCCGAACGTCTTCATCGCAGGGGCCTGCTCTTCAGTGATGTCAACCGTGCCGTCTACCACCAGTTCATTAAACACGATATCCAGATACCGTTCCCCCAGCAGGACGTATACATCAAGTCCTGGCCCCGGAGGCCGCAGTGAGCTCCAACACAGCCAATTTATGGTGGAACTTGGACCGGGTCATGCCCGTCTGTTATACTGAATGCGACGAGTGAGCCGGGCAGCCGCGCACCACCGCCATGCGTCGTGCATCTGAAGTCTTCTCTGCTGACACCACTAGGGATGCATTTGAGATCGACGATGCTGGGTGGAGGTGTGAGGAAAGTCCGAACTCCGGAGGGCAGGGTGCCGGATAACGTCCGGCGGGGGTGACCCCGGGAAAGTGCCACAGAAATTACACCGCCCACCCCAGGGTGGGTAAGGGTGAAATGGTGGTGTAAGAGACCACCGGCGGTCGGGCGACCGGCCGGCCAGGCAAACCCCACCCGGAGCAAGGCCAAATAGGAGAGGGATGACGTGGCCCGCCGACCTCTCGGGTTGGCCGCTTGAGGTGTCAGGAGACTGGCATCCCAGATAAATGGTTGCCTACAACAGAACTCGGCTTACAGGTTCACTCGTCGCTGGCCGCTGCCGGAACAAATCGCCGAAGTTCCCGTCGTGAGGTACGGTACCGAGTTGACTCTGCGCCGGGGATCGGCGTAATACATGACGGGGTGATGCCTGTGATACTGTCGAAGGCGAAAGCCACCGCACTCATCATCATTTTCGTGCTAACCGCTTCGGGCTGCTCGATGCTGTTCGGCGGGGATCCTGAGGAGACCACGGAGGATTTTGCCTTTCAGACGGGAGGGGAGCTTCCCGAGGAAGTCTCGGACTGGGTCGACGAAATCCGTGATTCCGGTGAGCCTGACACGGACTGGATGAGGCACAATGACCATGTTTACGTTGCCGTGGCCCGCGGCGAGGTTCCGAATCCGGGCTACGGAGTGGTGATAGACGGTATGAGTTATACCCATGAAAGGGATGGCCGGGTGACGGTAGGGGTGCGGGCCCGCTACACAAAACCCGAGGAGGGACAGAGCTACGTGCAGGTCATCTCCTATCCGGTGGCGGTAGCCCGGTTCAATGTCGATGTGCTTCCAACCAGCCAGCTGGCTGATGTCCACTTCAGCTTTATCGTGGATGACTCTGTGGGTGATCCCGTGGCGGACCAACCCGGCACCACCACCCATACCATGGTACTATTCTTCGCCACCCAGGATGGATGGCTACAGCGCGAGATCCGGACCCTGAGGTGGAACGTTGAAGTAGGTGAGCTCAGCCCCGCGTTGGTCGGACACGAGATCATGAGCGGTCCGGGCAGCGATCACCTCGTATCCATCCTGCCGGAGGGTACCACCCTGCATGTCAACGTGGATGAAGATGATCCGTCCCTCGCCTATGCGAATTTCAGCGAGGAGATAACCGGCGTCGGGGGCAGCCTCGGCGAGATGCTGGCCGTTCACGGAGTGGTCAACGCTCTCCTGGAGAACGACCTGGGCATAACCAGGGTACAGATCCTGGTGGACGGTGAGGTCACCGAGAGCCTGGGCCACCTTGATCTCAGTGAGCCCCTGGTCTTCGATGAGTCGATGATCAGGGAGAGTAAATGACGGGTTCGCTCTGACGAACAGATCCCACCTGCGGCGCTGCGCAGGTTCTCGCTGTGCAGCGCCTGATTGTCGCAGCCCTACATGTTAGAATGATAATTGGTAGTGTTCCGCACTCACTCTGAATTTGGGGGATGAGATGCTCGGGTTCATACGGAAGCTCCTTGATCACAATGAGAGGGAATTGAAGAAATTGGCCGTCACCGTCGAGGCGGTGAATGACCTTGAGCCCGAAATGCAGGGCCTTGATGATGTCCAGCTGCAAGCACAGACCGGATACTTCCGTGAGCAGTTGCAGCGGGGAGCATCCCTCGACGATATTCTTACACGCGCCTACGCTACTGTGCGGGAGACGGCTCGTCGCACCCTGGGACAACGTCATTTCGATGTGCAGGTGATGGGTGCTGTCGCGCTTCACAGGGGCAGCATATGCGAGATGAAAACCGGTGAGGGAAAGACCCTCGCTGCGACCATGCCGGTGTATCTCAACGGTCTCACCGGTAAAGGGGTGCACGTCGTTACCGTCAATGATTACCTGGCGAGCCGTGACAGTGAATGGATGGGCGAGATCTACCGCTTCCTGGGCTTTGATGTGGGGGCCGTCGTTCCCGGCCTCGATTTCCAGCAGCGCCGGGAGGCCTACGGATGCGATGTAACCTACGGGACAAACAACGAGTTCGGCTTCGACTACCTGCGGGACAACATGGCCGTTTCCCAGGAGCAGGTTGTACAGCGGGATCTCAACTACGCGATAGTGGACGAGGTCGACAGTGTCCTCATAGACGAAGCACGCACGCCCCTCATCATCTCGGGAGTGCCGCGTAAGAGTAAGGACCTGTACTACCGGTTGGCCCGGGTGGTGCAGTTCATGAAACGCGATGAGCACTATACGGTCGACGAGAAGGCTGGCACCGCCGTTGCGACGGACGAGGGCATAGAACTGGTCGAGGAGAGGCTCGGCATAGAGAATCTCTTTGATCCTGAAAACATCGAGTACAGTCACAGCCTGCGCCAGGCTCTCAAGGCCCGGGAGCTCAGGAAACGCGACCAGGACTACGTGGTGACGAACGACCAGGTCGTCATCGTGGATCAGTTCACGGGGCGGTTGATGCCCGGCCGCCGGTACAGTAACGGCCTCCACCAGGCCATCGAGGCGAAGGAGGGCGTTGAGATCCGGGAGGAGACCCAGACCCTGGCGACCATCACCCTGCAGAACTACTACCGCATGTACGCCAAGCTGGCCGGGATGACGGGTACTGCGGCCACGGAAGCCGATGAGTTTCACGAGATATACGGGTTGGACGTGGTAGTGATTCCCACGCACAGACCCATGATCCGCGAGGAGATACCCGATGCAGTGTACCGCACCGTCGAGGCAAAGCAGGCGGCGGTCATCGACGATATAGCCGAACGCCATGAGCGCCGACAGCCGGTGCTGGTGGGCACCTCCTCCGTGGACAGCTCAGAGGAGCTCAGCGAGAGACTCACCGAACGCGGCATCCCCCATGAAGTTCTCAATGCCAAGTACCACGAGCGGGAGGCCGAGATCGTGGCCCAGGCCGGCCAGAAGGGACACGTCACCATAGCTACCAACATGGCGGGTCGGGGTACCGACATAGTCCTCGGAGAGGGCGTTGTGGATCTGGGTGGATTGCACGTTCTGGGCACCGAACGCCACGAGAGCCGTCGCATAGACAACCAGCTGCGGGGGCGTTCGGGGCGCCAGGGCGACCCCGGGTCGTCTCAGTTTTACGTGGCCCTGGAGGATGACCTCATGCGCCTGTTCGGCGGTGAGACGGTCGAGAGCCTCATGCAGCGGCTGGGTTTCACCGAGGATGAACGCCTCGAGCACCCCATGCTGAGCAAGGCCATCGAGAATGCCCAGCGGAAGGTGGAGACCCGCCACTTTGACGTCCGTAAGCGGCTGTTGGAATACGATGATGTGCTCAACGAGCAGCGGCGCGTGATTTACGAGCAGCGCGACCGAGTGCTCCGGGGATCGTCCATTCGTGATGAGCTGATGGAGATGTTGGATGATGTCCTCGAAAATAAGGTGCATTCATATACCAGCGGCGGTCGCTATCCCGAGACGTGGAACCTGAAAGGATTGGTCGAGGACCTGGAGATGAACCTCCTCCCGACGGGCCGACTCACGCTCTCCGATGTCACCGAGAGAGCTGAAGAGGAAGGTCCCGAGGGCCTGATCGCATACCTCGGCCGGGTGTCGCGCGCAGTGTACAGTGCGAAGGAGAACCATCTCGGGCGGCAGCGGATGGCGCAGGTTGAACGACTGATTCTTCTCAGGCTGGTTGATTCGAAGTGGATGGACTACCTGGCCGCGGTGGATGAATTGCGGCAGGGAATAGGGCTCCGTGCTTACGGTCGGAGGGATCCCCTGGTAGAATACCGCCGGGAGACCCACCACATGTTCGGTCAGCTTATCGAGGCTATCAAGGAGGACACGATCAAGTACGTGTTCAAGATGGAGGTCACCAGGGACCGCGCCGCGGCCGTATCACCCGGCTCGGTGCTGACCGGGGTGTCGGCCAGCAAAGAGAACCCGGTACCGGTGGTTCAAGCCGCCGAGGCCGCGAACGCGGTGGGTGCTCCGGCGCAACCCAGGGCACAGCCGCAGCAGGCAAAGCCCCAAAGCCCGAAGCCCTTCCGCAGAAAACAGCCCAAGATCGGTCGCAACGATCCGTGTCCATGCGGGAGCGGGAAGAAATACAAGCATTGTTGTCTATAGTAGTGTTTTTAATTATCGAAAGGAGTGTTCGAGAATGTTGGATGATCTTGCTACGGAAGTGAAGAGGCTGCGGGATAAGCTTGAGCAGATAAGGGGGTCTCTTTGACGCCGATGCCCGGCGCGAGAGGATCCTGTCCCTGGATGAGGAGATGAACAAACCCACTTTCTGGGACAATTCTGCGAGGGCCCAGAAGATCATTCGTACCCGTAAGGCGGTCTCGCAGCCGCTCGCCCAGTTTGAGGATTACGAGGGTCGCCTGGAAGACGCGGAGATACTCCTGGAGCTGGCCGGGGAGGAAGGCGACGATTCAGCCCTCGATGACGTGCGCGACGAGCTCGCCGAACTCGCCGACGGCATTTCTGAGCTCCGCCAGTCGCTCCTGCTGTCCGGTGAGTACGACGGGGAGGATTGCATTCTCAGCATACACCCCGGCGCCGGCGGCCTCGATGCCCAGGAATGGGCCGAAATGCTCATGCGCATGTACCTGAGGTGGGCTGAGAGATCGGGACTGAAGACCGAAATCCTCGACATGCTCCCCGGTGATGAGGCGGGAGTCAAGAGCGTGGCCATTTCGATCAAGGGAGAAAATGCCTACGGTTTCCTGACTGCAGAACGTGGAGTTCACCGCCTGGTCAGGGTGTCTCCCTTCGATTCCTCCGGCAGGCGGCACACGTCCTTCGCTTCGGTTGACGTCCTGCCGGATCTCGAGGCGGAGGACGACGTGGACATCCGCGATGAGGATCTCCGCGTGGATACCTTCAGGGCAAGCGGGGCCGGCGGGCAACATGTGAACAAGACGGATTCCGCGGTGCGGATCACTCACCTGCCGACGGGAGTCGTGGTCTCCTGTCAGAACGAGCGCTCGCAGCACAAGAACCGGGCGGCAGCCATGAAGATTTTGCGTGCCCGGTTGAGGCAGCTGCAACAGGAACAGCGCCGTGATGAGTTGGACGAGATACGCGGTGAGCGCCAGGAGATCGCCTTCGGTAACCAGATCCGTTCGTATGTATTCCACCCATACACCATGGTCAAAGACCACCGGACGGGCATCGAGAGAGGCAGCATCGGGGCGGTCATGGACGGCGACATCGATGAATTCATCAGAGGCTATCTCGAACAGGCTGCGACCGGCGAGAGGGATGTGAGAGCAACTGGAAGCGGATAGCGCCCGAGTGGACATCCTGGGGGTGCCCCTGGCTCCGTTCACCATCGAGGAGGCGGTACAGCATCTTCTACCGCGGACCCGGGGCTGCAGTCCCTACCTGGTATTCACTCCCAACCCGGAGATGATTGACCGCAGCCTGCGCGACAGGGAGTTTCGACGGGCGCTCCTGGCCGCACAACTGAGGGTTGCCGATGGAGTCGGTCTCCTGTGGGCATCCCGGGTCCTCAATCAGCCCCTTCCGGGGACCGTTCCCGGCGTTGATCTCATGCACTCGATGCTGGCCGGATGCGCTGGGGCCCGGGTGGGGGTGTTTCTGCTGGGGACAACCCCCGAAGTAGTGAGCCGGGCTGCAGAGTGTGCGCACCGGTCGCACCCCGATCTCGAGATCGTGGGGTGTCACCACGGCTTCTTCTGCCGGGAGGAGGAAGCCAGGGTTGTGGACTACCTCCGGGGCTGCTCTCCAGGGCTCACAGTGTCAGGCATGGGCGTGCCGAGGGATCAACTCTTCGCGGTGAGGTGGCGTGATAGGCTGCCTCCAGGCGTGCACCTGGCCGTGGGAGGAGGCCTGGACATACTGGCAGGGGTGACTCCCCGGGCGCCGAGACTGATGCGTAGGCTGGGCCTGGAGTGGTTGTTTCGCCTGGTCGCCAGGCCGGGTAGGTGGCGGCGGCAGCTGGCATTGCCACGGTTTGCAGGGGCAGTGCTGCGCCGCCGTCTTTCGTCGTGAGTACGTGAACCTAACGACCAATGAACGGGAGGTGGAAGACTCAACTGGGAAGCAGGTTTCCCGTTGAAGTCGGACGATGCGCACTACCGCACCATTGCAGCCCGAAGAAATCACCAACTTGAAGGAGAGGGCTCGATACATAAGGCGGAGGGTCATAGAGTCCACGACGGCCGCCGGTTCCGGCCATCCGGGAGGTTCTCTCTCCTGCGCCGAGATCATGGCCCTTATGTACTTTCACGTTCTTCAGCTGGATCCTGAAAATCCCGACTATCCTGACCGGGACCGCTTCGTCCTGGCCAAGGGACATGCTGCTCCGGCTCTGTATGCTGCTCTGGCGGGAAGGGGATTTCTCCCCGACGAAGAACTCGAATCCCTCCGTAAGCTGGGATCAAATCTCCAGGGACACCCCGACAGCCGGCGCACTCCGGGAGTGGAGGCGAGCACGGGATCCCTGGGACAGGGACTGTCCGTCGCCGTGGGCATGGCCCTGGCCGGTAAGCTCGACGGACGCGATGCCGGGATATACGTGCTCCTCGGAGATGGTGAAGTGCAGGAGGGACAGGTCTGGGAGGCAGCCATGGCGGCAGCCCACTACGAGCTCGACAACCTCATCGCCTTCGTTGACTACAACCGGCTGCAGATAGATGGGCGCCTCTCGGATGTCATGAACGTCGCTCCCCTGGCGGAGAAATGGGGGGCCTTCGGTTGGAACGTGTGGCAGGTCGGTGGCCACGACCTGCTGGCCCTCGATGAGGCTGTTCGCCAGGCCCAGGTGGCCGCTGGACCCTCTGTCCTGATAGCCGACACTGTCAAGGGTAGGGGAGTATCATTCATGGAGAACCAGGCGTCATGGCATGGACGAGCCCCGTCCGTACAAGAGGCGCGACGGGCTCTCGAGGAGATCGAGGGGAGGGTCAGTGATGAGCGCTGAGACTGGAGATGCCCGTGCTGGAGCGCCGGAGGCGACCCGTGACGCATACGGCCGCGTACTGATGGAGCTCGGTGCGGAAAGGGATGACATAGTGGTGCTGGACGCTGATCTATCCGGTTCGACGAAGACCGCCGGTTTCGGGCAGCGGTTCCCCACACGGTTCTTCAACATGGGTATCGCTGAACAGAACATGATGGGTGTTGCCGCCGGGCTCGCCCTGGGGGGTAAGATCCCCTTTGCGAGTACCTTCGCCATTTTCGCAACCGGGCGGGGGTGGGAACAGGTGCGCAATACGATATCCTATCCCGGTCTACCGGTCCGGATAGTGGCGAGCCACGCCGGCATCACAGTGGGTGCGGATGGTGCCTCCCACCAGGCCCTCGAGGATATTGCGCTGATGCGGGCCATACCGAAGATGAAGGTGATAGTGCCCAAGGACGGACCCGAGACGGAACGCGCCATAAGGGCCGTCGTTGATGTGGATGGTCCGGTGTACGTGCGTCTGGGGCGCGCCAAGGTGCCGGTGATCTCCAAGGAGGAGGATGAATTCGAGATAGGCCGGGCTGAGGTTCTTCGAGACGGTGAAGATGTGGCCCTGGTGGCCTGCGGTATCATGGTCGCCCGCGCCCTTGAGGCCGCTGATGTCCTGGCCGAACGGGGGATAGGGGCCCGGGTTATCAACCTCTCGACGATCAAGCCCCTGGACATTGATGTTCTGGCTGCAGCCGCCGATGAGTGTGCCGCGGTGGTAACCGCCGAGGAACACACGGTAATAGGAGGCATGGGCAGCGCGGTGGCGGAACTGCTGGGTGAGGTGAGCCCCGTGCCTGTTCGACGCGTGGGTGTCCTGGACTGCTTCGGACAGTCAGGGGATCCTGACGAGCTGCTGCTCGCCTACGGCCTCACGGCGGCATCGATCGAGGAGGCGGCCCTGGAGGCGATCGGTGTGAAACGCCGCCGTGCTCACCCCTGATCCAGCAGGGATAGGGCTGCATAGGTGTTCTGCTCGGCAAGCCGCCTCATGCTCGCTGCTGCCTCCGCGGTTCGCCGCCGCCACCTCGGCAGATCGGGAAGGAACACCTCGGTGAGGACGCTGGCCAGCTGCTCATAGGTGAGGTCCTGCACATGTCCGGCCGGGGGCAGCCCGATGTCTGCGAGGAACCCCTCGACCTTCGGGTCGTAGCTCAGTCCCAGGGGCGGCACGCCGGCCGCTGCCGACAGGATCAGGGCGTGCAGCCGCATACCGATGGTGAGCTCTCCCTGGGCCATCAGGGCGAGGGCTAGCCGTGGATTCAGGTCGTCCCCGATCAGAGCGTTGGGGCAGTCTGTACCCTCAGCGGCGGCCCTGCTGACCGGCCCGTCCAGCTTCGGCTGCATGGCGCAGAACACGGGATAGTAGCCCCGCTCGTACAGCAGATCCGCGGCGCGGGCCGTCACTTCTGCGATGCGGGCGGTGGCCTCGCCCCACGGCCTCAGCGATATCAATACCGGCTTTGCATCCGGCGGTACTCCGGCCCCGTACAGGAGCTCCCGCGCCTGTTTTTGCGCTCCGGGGAGAAGAGAGAAGGCGGGGTCTGCCGTGACTTCCATCGAGCGCCTGACGCCGAGATTCTGTGCAGTCTTCAGGGAATCCCGATCCCTGAGAGTGACTGCATCCGCTCGCTCGAGGCACCGACGCGCGAGGAAGCGGCCGGTGCGGGTGTGCAGGGGGCCCAGCCCGTTGGCGTAGATCATCACCTTTGCTCCGGATGCCAGGGCCAGGTGGATCAGAGATGCGTAGTATACGAGGGACCTGAGGCTCGTCTCATCCTGCAGGAGAGTTCCACCACCGCTTATGAAGAGGTCTGCATCCCCCAGGGCCCTGAGCACCTGTACGGGGGAGAAGCGATGAACCGCCCGGGTGCGGTGGCACTCGGCGGTGGTCTCCGGGTCTGTCGACAGCACCGTGATTTCGAGATTGTCCCGGCTGCCTCTCAGTCCCGATATCATCCCATCGAGGAGTGCTTCATCACCGGTGTTGCCGAACCCGAAGTAGCCCGATACCAAAATCTTCTCAGGAGAACGAGCATGGGCAGCATCGATGATCTTTCGGTATATTTCAAGATGTTGACAGCCCATGGACTCCAGGGAGAAACTCCGCCTGGCGTGCTCGTACAGGGCCTCTCCCAGGCGCCGTCCCAGGTCCGGATCCAGGAGCAGGCTGTCGAGGGCGCAGGCCAGCTCCCTATCATCTCCCACCGGACTGATGAGGCCTGTCTCGCCATCTTGAACCAGGTCGACTACACCGCCCACCGCCGTCGCCACCGTCGGCAGTCTCATACGTGCACCCTCCAGCAGGGCGTAGGGGAAGCTCTCGCTTTCCGAACACAGGACATTGACATCGAAGGCAGCGAGGGCCGAATCCACATCGCCCATATGACCGGTGAAAACGATCCTCGAACCCATGCCCATCTGTTCTGCCTGTCGCTTCAGCGAATCCCCCTCGGGACCGTCGCCCACAACCACGAACCGGGCACCGGGATGAGCGTCCTGGAGAAGCTTCGCCGCGCCCAGGAACACATCGTGACGCTTCACCGCCGCCAGGCGCCCCACTGTCCCCACCACGGGAGCATTGTCAGGAATGCTCCAGTCGCGCCGGAAGGAGGATTTGGCACCATCGAGGTGAGCTGAGAAATCGAGGCCGTTGTACACGGTGAACAGTCGATCCGGGGGAAAACCACGCTCCTGGAGCATGCTTCTGAACTGCTCGGTCACCGCGATATAGTGGTCGAAACGCCGGAGGCTCAGGCTGTTGAGGGTGGTGTATATGAGGTGCTTATAAAGATTGTCCTCGAAATCCCGACGGTAGTCGCTGTGGATCGTGGTCACGATGGGAATTGCCAGTCGGCGACGCAGCAGGGCAGCCACGAAATTGGCCCTGGCGCCGTGACAGTGGAGCACGTCGGCATCAAACTCGTCGAGAAGGTCGTGCAGCCGCGACGCGACACTCAGATCCCACCGCCTCGTCTGCTCAAGGAGAACGACGGGCAGGCCCATGGCCCCCGCGTCCTGGTAGAATTCTCCCGGAGTCAGGCATACCAGCTTGATGGGTATGTGCTCGGCCAGGGCGCGGACCAGGAGCAGTACATGGGTCTTGGCACCCCCGGTGTCGCCCCCGCTGATGAGATGCACGATCTTCATACTGAGCCCCCCGTGGTCAGGCCTATCTGTACAAGTATACATCACGATGGCTTCACAGCGGGACCTCGTACATCCCACGGTCGCCGTCGCAGGTGCAGCACATTGCACGTGGTGACCGCAATGCTATCTCATGTTGCATTTTACAATAACGTAACAATCGCAGGTATATTGTAAAAATGCGTCGAACGACTCAGTCGAAACTCATGTGCAACTCTGTTGATATCAGTGCCATCTGTCGATGATCCTCGGGAACACGATTCCCGGCGCTCTGGGCTGCGTGCAGATGCGCACTTGCTATGTGTTACGCACTGACTGTGGGGGATGACAATGATCGTGATGAGCCATGTTACCAAGGAATATGGGGATGTCACGGCGCTGGACGACGTGACTGTTGATATACGTAGGGGCGAGTTTGTCTTCCTGACCGGTCCCAGCGGAGCGGGCAAGTCGACCTTTATCAGGCTGCTGTACGCCGAGGACAAACCCACCGATGGGACGCTCATGGTGGGCGGTATGAACCTGAACCGGCTTGTGCGCCGGCACATACCGCGTCTCAGGAGAAACCTGGGGGTTGTCTTTCAGGACTTCAAGCTTCTAGAATCGCGGACCGTGTACGATAATATTGCGTTCGCCCTGGAAGTGACCGGGGCGCCCGTCTCGTACATCAGGCGGCGCGTTCCCGCGGTTCTCGAGATGGTGGGACTGCTCGGGCGGGAAGATGCTTATCCCAGGCAGCTCTCGGGCGGCGAGCAGCAGCGGGTGTCGCTGGCACGGGCGGTGGCCAATACGCCTCCCGTCATCCTGGCGGATGAGCCTACGGGTAATCTCGACCGCGATACGTCGTGGGATATTATGAGTCTGCTGGAGGGTCTCAACAAGCGAGGGGCGACGGTGCTGGTGGCCACCCACGACTGGCCGATCGTCGATGCTATGAAAAAGCGGGTCCTTGAACTCCGCTACGGGCGGTTGATTAGGGATGACGCCCAGGGAGGTTACAGCGACCATGTGGAGGCTTCTCAAGCGATCGGTCGTTGAAGGCTTCAAGGGTATATTCGCGCACGGTCTCATGAGTTTCGCGTCCGTCGGGACGGTGGCCATCTCCCTGACGGTGCTCGCGTTCTTTCTCCTGTTGGCCGCCAACCTGGCTCACGTGGCTGATGTGCTCGAGGAACAGGTCGAAGTGGTGGCGTACTGCCATCCGGAGTTCGACCGGGCACAGCAGCAAACTCTCATCGAGAGGATCCGGGCGATACCGGGCGTGAGGAATGTGCTGTTCATATCCAGGGAACAGGCTCTTGATCGCTTGAGGGAGCAGTTCGGATCGCAGGCAGATCTCCTGGACGCCGTTGAGGAGGACAACCCGCTTCGGGATTCGGTCGAGGTTTCGGTCCTGAGCGCCTCTGACACCCAGACGGTGGTCGGCGCCCTCGCCGAGTTCGATGGCATCCAGGACGTGGTGTACCAGCGGGAGGTGGTGGACAGGATCTATGCCATGACCGAGGCTCTGCGGACGGCCGGAGTGAGCCTGGTGTTTCTGCTGGCGGTCGTCACGTTTCTTCTGATCAGCAACACCGTGCGGCTGTCGATCCACGCTCGGCGTGACGAGATAGAGGTGATGCGCCTCGTCGGAGCCACCTCGGGGTTCATAAGCGGGCCTCTTCTCGTGGAAGGAATGGGCCTCGGCTTGCTGGGAGCCGCCGTTGCCGGAGGTGTCATAGCCTGGGGGTACATCGACCTGTTCTCAGTGGCACAGACCTCCCTGCCCTTTGTGCCGCTGGTTGGACCCAGGCCGCTACTTGAGAATCTGGCCCAGCTGTTGGCGGCCTGCGGTGTGCTGATAGGTCTCATCAGCAGCTGGTTCTCAGTACGACGATACGTAAGGATCTAGTGGAAGGCGATGGTAAGGATGCATGAGCGGATCCCTCGAATGACCTACTGTTACATCGTATGCCTCGTCCTGGTGTGTCTGATTGCTGCTTGGGCCTTCGAGGCTGTATCCCACGCTCGTGCTCCCAACCTGAGAGACGAGATACAGGAGCTCAATGACAGACTCTCGCAGATCCAGGGCAATATCGATCAGTTCCAGAGGAACCTGACTCAGCTGCAGAGCGAGGCGGCGGGAGTCTCCCGCAACCTGGGAAAGACCCAGCTGGAGCTTCGAACTGTTGAATCCGAGCTGGAGAGGGCCGAGGTTGCCCTGGAGATAGCCGAGCTGGAGGTGTTGCAGGCGGTTGCCGACCTCGAGTAAGCGGAGATGGAGCTTGACCGGCGCGTCGACCTCCTTCACCGCCGGGTGCGTGCGATGTACGAGCTGGGCACCGTCAGCTACCTGGAGGTGCTGCTGAGCGCCACCACTTTCAGTGACTTCGTCCGCAGGTTCCAGATGCTCAGGGAGATAGTGGACCAGGATGTCAGCATAGTGGAGGCCGTCAGTGAACAGAGAGCTGCCGTCGAGCAACACAAGCTGGAGTGCGAGGCTCTGGAGGCCGAAGCCGCCGAGCGACGAGCTGAGGTTGCCAGCAAGCGGGATGAGCTTCGGGCGCAGGTCGCCAGCTACGAACGGAGACTGAATGAGCTCACCAGCCAGCAGAGAGAATACCGGGATGCCCTCGACGAGATGGAGCGCCGCTCCGAGCAGATAACGCAGGAGATCATCGAAAAGCAGCAGGAGCTCGCCCTGCAAGAGGGCATCGTATTCCTGGACTGGCCCCTGGACAGCGGTACCTACTGGATCTCATCTCCCTTCGGACGACGCTTCCACCCCGTACTGGGAGAGTGGCGGATGCACAGCGGCATCGACCTGGCGGCGGCATCGGGTACCACCATTCGCTCCGCCGGACCGGGTGTGGTGCTGGACGCTGGCTGGATGGGAGGTTACGGTCTGACCGTCATAGTGGCGCACACAAGTAACCTGACGACCCTGTATGCCCATGCCTCCACCCTCCTGGTGAGTGCCGGCGACGATGTGACCATGGGGCAGGCAATAGCCCGGGTCGGCACCACGGGCATGTCCACCGGGCCCCACCTGCATTTCGAGGTGAGGGTGGACGGCGAGCCCCAAAACCCCGTAGACTTCCTTCCTTCGAGGTAGGGCTACCGGCGCAAACCATCGGCTCACGGGAGGCATGCAACAGCGCACCGCGGAGCGTGGCATCATTTCTTAGTGGAAATATTCCCTCACTTCAAATATCCTTTTAATGAGGCACTTTACAGGCGCCGAACATGATCGCCCGTGCGCATAATCTATCGTTCGGGCTGAGATCGGCATCGGCGCACGCAGAAGGAGGGGTGTAAAGCCTTGAGGGATGAGGAGACGGGCATCATAAGGATGGCCAGGGGGCAGGCCATCGGAATCCTGATCGTCTGCGTCCTGGTATCCGCGCTGCTGACTTTCGGATTCGCTAACCTGTACCTGTCAACGCCCGCCCAACCCGAGGCCTACGGTGATAGCCTTACCGAAGCCGAAAACTACGACGAGCTCCTGCGTACCGTTGAGCTCATACTGCAAAACTACATCGATGTGGATGATGTCGGTGTGGAGCAGCTGGTCGAGGGGGCGATCCGCGGTACAGTGCAAGCCGTCGGAGATCCCTATTCGATGTACTTTGATGCCTCGGCCCTCCGGGACTTCAGGCGGGAGACGGTGGAGGGCGAGTACTCGGGGATAGGTGCGTCCATTCTGGATGTGAAGGGATATGTTACCATCCTGGTTCCCTTCGAGGACAGTCCGGCTGCGACCACCCCGTACGAGGGGGCTGACGAGGATGAACCCGTCGGCCTCAGGCCCGGAGATCGTATACTGAGCGTGGATGGTGTGGATGTGGTGGGAATGTCCGCGGAGTTCGTGGCCGAGATGATCCGCGGACCGGTCGGGGAAGTGGTCACCGTCGAGGTTGAACGTCCCGGCGACGGACGTGCCCCACGCACCCTCGTCTTTCACATCGAACGCGACAACATCGAGATTCCCACGGTCAGCTCCGAGGTGCTCGACGGTGACATCGGAGTACTGGTCATAAGCAGATTCACCGGTCATACTCCCCAGCAGGTGAGGTATCACCTGGAAGAGCTGGAGGATGCCGGGGTAGCGGGGATCATCCTGGACCTCCGCAACAATCCGGGGGGTACTCTCGATGAATGCGTGGAGGTGGCATCGATTTTCCTGCCCGCCGGTCCCGTGGTCAGGACCGTCGACCGGGACGGCGAGGGCGAAGTGAGGGAGGTCACGGGTCCCGAGTACCCGCTTCCCCTGGTGGTGCTGGTGAACGAGTTCAGCGCCAGCGCTTCGGAGATCATCGCCGGGGCCCTTCGGGACCAAATGGGAGTTCCCCTGGTCGGTGTGAAGACGTTCGGTAAGGGGTCGGTGCAGCGGTTGTATTACCTGGATCCCGATAGGCCGTCGGGAATGAAACTGACGACCGAACGATATCTTACCCCTGATGGTTACAGCATAGAGGAAGAAGGGGGTCTCGAGCCGGACTTCGAGGTCGAATGGCCGGAGGATGGGATAATGGGTGATCCCGAGCAAGATCCCCAGCTTCGGCGCGCCATGGAGATCTTGAGGGACAAACAGGACTGAGCGAGATCAAAAATCCCTGGTACGTCCTGTACCGGAGGGGGCGTAGAGAGCTTGCATCCGCTCATTCAGCTGATGAGAGACATCGCTGTTCGTGTTCCCATGGGTATACTGCCGGTGAGCATCTCCGGGATCCTTTTCTGGCTGGTAACCCTGCTGGTATGGATGCAGTACCGGCGGCTGTCCCGCATGGAGAAGAAGATTCACGGCTTCGTGATCAACGATCCCCTCAGGAGCACGGCCACCGCCGCCGTGTACGGTGTTGCGGCGGGAGTCGTCGGCAGCATGATCCTGCTTTTCACCGGCGTGGTGCTCTTTCCACCGGACGTGATGTACCTGTGGCCGGTAGCCCTGGCCCTGATGCTGATCAACCCGCGATTTCTCTGCTTTTCATACGCGGCGGGGCTGCTGGTCATGGCACACTTGATACTGGGATGGCCGCCTGAGATAAATGCACCGGGAATCCTCGCCCTGGTCGCCATACTGCACCTGATGGAGGGGATCCTGGTGCTGTTCAGCGGTGATACCGTCAGCACCCCGGTGTACTTCCGGCGGCCGGATAGGTCGGTGGCGGGTGGATACCTGATTCAGCGCTTTTGGCCGATCCCCCTTCTCATCATATTTCTCCTCCAGGTGCCGCCGGAGTACCTCTCCCAGGCCACGCAGATGCCTGATTGGTGGCCCCTGATCGAAACGCCGGTGCCGGGAGGGGACTGGGCACGGGTACTCACCTCCGTGGTGGCGGCCCTCGGGTACTCAGACCTGGCTGTGACCGAGATGCCGCGGCGGCGGGCACGGCAGAGCGCTCAGCACCTGTGGATATTCAGTGCGGTGCTGTTGGTGTTGAGCTGGGGAATAACTCGCATGAGGAGCCTCATCTGGGTGGCTGCCCTGTTCAGCGCCCTGGGACACGAGGCGATGATCAAGTATGGAAGCCGGCAGCAGCTGAGGGGTCGGCCCCGTTTCAAGGCGCACCACCAGGGAGTGGTGGTGATGGAGGCGGGCCCCGCCGGCTTTGGTCGCACACTCGGGCTCAAGCGGGGTGATGTCATCCTGGCGGTGGACGGTGAACCGGTACTCACCCGTGCGGAGCTCTCGACAACGGTCGCCGACGCCGGGGGAGACGTGACGGTGACCGTGTACCGGGATGGTCGTGAACTCCGCTTGCGGGGAGGACCGCGCGGTGCTGACCTGCGGATCGTCACTGCGCCGGAGCCTGGTGACAGGGCGCACGTGAACCTCGGCACCGTCGGTTTTGCCGGTCGCATGTGGCGCTGGTTGCTCCGTCGATTCACGCCCCGCTGACCCTTGCACGAACGTCCGTTCGATGGTAGAGTGGCTGTGTAGCTACACGGTGGGAGAAGGTGCAGAGCATGTCGCGCTTCAAACTCACGTCTGACTTCACACCGCGCGGAGATCAGCCCCGGGCTATCGAGGAGCTCAGCTGCATGTTTCGGGATGGTGCACCAGCAGCCACCCTGCTGGGCGTGACCGGGTCGGGTAAAACCTATACCGTTGCCTGCGTGATCGAGCAGCTTCAGCGTCCCACCCTGGTCGTCGCCCACAATAAGACCCTGGCAGCCCAGCTGTGCAGCGAGTTTCGGGAGTTCTTCCCGGACAACGCCGTTGAGTATTTCGTGAGCTACTACGATTACTACCAGCCCGAGGCTTACTTACCCCAGACCGACACCTATATTGAAAAAGATGTCCTGGTCAACGATGAGATAGACAAGCTCCGGCACTCCGCCACCTGCTCCCTGCTGGAACGGCGCGACGTGATCGTGGTGGCCTCGGTGTCCTGCATCTACGGCCTGGGTTCGCCTGAGGATTACGGGGACCTGATGGTGTCCCTGCGCCGGGGGGCCCGCATGGATCGAGATGACATAATGCGCCGGCTCGTCGACGTGCAGTACCGGCGAAATGATGTGGATTTCCGCCGGGGTACGTTCCGGGTCCGTGGGGATGTCCTCGACATATTCCCGGCATCGTCCACGGAGAACGCGGTGCGGGTGGAGATGTTCGGTGATGAAATCGACCGCCTCACCGAGACGGACACCCTCACCGGTGAGGTAGTTTCAGAGCGTGACCACGTGGTGATATATCCTGCTACCCACTATATAACCGAGCGGGAGAAACGTCAGCGGGCTGTCACCTCCATCGAGCTGGAGCTGGAGGAGCGCCTGCGCGAGCTGCGCGACGAAGGGAAACTGCTGGAGGCCCAGCGGTTGGAGCAGCGCACCAGGTACGACCTGGCGATGCTAGGCGAGGTTGGTTACTGTACCGGTATCGAGAACTACTCCCGGCACCTCACGGGTCGCCGGCCCGGGGAACCCCCGTACACCCTGCTCGACTACTTCCCACGGGACTTTCTGGTGGTGATCGATGAGTCCCATCAGACTGTTCCCCAGATCGGCGGCATGTACGCAGGGGACCGGTCGCGCAAAGAGACCCTGGTCAAATACGGCTTCCGGCTTCCGTCCGCCTTCGACAACCGGCCCCTGACTTTCAAAGAGTTCTCCCATGCCGTGGACCAGGCGCTGTACGTTTCCGCCACGCCGGCCGAATACGAGATGACCCACAGCAGGCGTGTCGTGGAGCAGATCGTCAGGCCCACGGGCCTTCTGGATCCAGAGGTGGAGGTGCGCCCCGCGGCCGGCCAGGTGGACGACCTGGTGGGTGAGCTTAAGACCCGGGTTGGTCGTTCCGAACGCGTCTTGATCACGACGCTCACCAAGCGGATGGCCGAGGAGCTCACCGACTACCTGGACGATCTGGGCCTGAAAGTGCGTTACCTCCATTCGGAGATCGATACCCTCGAACGTATGGAGATCATCCGGGATCTCCGTTTGGGGGTGTTCGACGTGCTGGTGGGCATTAACCTTCTCAGGGAGGGGCTCGACCTGCCCGAGGTATCGATGGTCATCGTGCTGGATGCCGACAAGGAGGGGTTCCTCAGGTCGGAAACCTCCCTCATTCAGACGATAGGCCGTGCCGCCCGCAACATCAACGGCAAGGTCATCATGTACGGGGATAGGATCACTCATTCCATGAAGAGGGCGATCGAGGAGACGTACCGCCGCCGTCGAATACAGGAGCAGCACAACCGTGAGCACGGGATCACTCCCCAGACGGTTCAGAAGGCCGTGCGCGACGTTATCGAGGCGAGCCGGGTAGTCGGCAGACCCGAAGCCCTGGCCGGCAGGAATCTGCAGGAGGTACCCAGGCGGGATGTCCCGGGATTGATCGACAAGCTGCGGCGAGAGATGAAGCATGCAGCCGGTGACCTGGAGTTTGAACGGGCCTCGGTCCTGCGTGATATGATAATCGAACTGGAAGGTCGAAAGCAGAAATCAGGTTGATGTGATCCCGCGGAGGTGCGGTGGTGACTCAAGAAGAATATATAGTGGTCAGAAAGGCCAGGCAGCATAATCTAAAAAACATCGATGTGAGCATCCCGCGAAACAAGCTGGTTGTGGTAACAGGTATCTCCGGCAGCGGTAAGAGCTCCCTCGCCTTCGATGTCATATACGCGGAGGGGCAGCGTCGGTACGTGGAATCGCTGTCCGCCTATGCTCGCCAGTTCCTCGGCCAGATGGACAAACCCGACGTTGAGCACATCGAGGGGCTGTCGCCCGCGATATCAATAGATCAAAAGACCACCAGCCACAATCCGCGTTCCACCGTGGGGACGGTGACCGAGATCCACGACTACCTGAGGCTCTTGTATGCCAGGGTCGGAGAACCCCACTGCCCCACGTGCGGTCGTCGAATTTCGAGCCAGAGCCTGGACCAGATGGTGGACCAGATCATGGGACTCTCCGAAGATACGCGCTTTCAGGTGCTGGCCCCCCTGGTCCGTGACCGCAAGGGAGAGCACGAGAAGCTCTTCGATGACATCCGGCGTTCCGGTTTCGTGAGGGTCCGGGTGGACGGCGAGATATTCCCTCTGGATGATGTGCCAGCCCTCGACAGGAACCGGCGACACACCGTGGAGGTCGTGGTCGATCGCCTGGTCATGCGCGAGGGACTGAGCAACCGGCTGGCTGATTCGCTGTCAACGGCACTGGCGTGGGGGGATGGGCTGGCCGTGATCGATGTGATCGACGGTGAGGACATCATGCTCAGTGAGCACATGGCCTGCCCAGACTGCGGCTTCAGCCTCGAGGAGCTCTCGCCGCGCATGTTCTCCTTCAACAACCCCCACGGTGCCTGCCCCGACTGTGACGGTCTCGGACAGAGCCCGGTCTTGGATCCGGAACTCGTCATACCCGACGGGTCCCTGTCGGTGGAGGACGGTGCCGTGGCGCCGTGGAGTCGGGGTGAATACTATCCGCAGCTCCTGCAGGCCGCGTGCAGGCACTGGAACATACCCACCGACGTACCCGTGGGCCAGCTCGATGACTCCCAGCTGGAAGTGATCCTGTACGGTGGTGGGAGTGAACGGATGACCTTCGTCTATCGTAATCGATACGGCAGGGAGAGGCGTCGTAAGCGAACCTTCGGTGGGGTCATCAGCAACCTACAGCGCCGGTACCGCGAATCCACCTCGGAGTCAACTCGTTCTTTCATCGCGGAGTTCATGGTGCCGCGGGCGTGTTCGGCGTGTGGGGGGGCCCGCCTCAGGCCGGAGAGTCTCGCCGTTACCGTGGGGGGCAAAAACGTGGCCGAGGTATCGGTCATGTCCATCACGGAGGCCTTTCGCTTCTTCGACGAGCTGCAGCTGTCGGGGTCGGCGGCGGTGGTGGCGCGTCAGATTCTGCAGGAGATAAGGAAGAGGCTCAGGTTTCTCATGGATGTCGGCCTGGGATACCTGACCCTGAGCCGCGCTGCAGCCACACTGGCGGGCGGGGAATCCCAGCGTATCCGCCTGGCCACCCAGATCGGCTCCGGCCTGGTCGGGGTTTTATACATATTGGACGAGCCGAGCATAGGTCTGCATCCGCGGGACAACCAGCGCCTTCTGCACACCCTGGAGAGGCTCCGTGACCTGGGCAACACCCTGATTGTTGTGGAGCACGATGAGGAGACCATCCTGCGTTCGGATCACATCATCGACATCGGGCCCGGTGCCGGTGAGAGCGGTGGTGAGATCGTGGCCCAGGGAACCCCCGTTGAGATCATGGCCTCATCAAGATCGATCACCGGCCAGTACCTCAACGGCACGAGGGAGATTTCCGTGCCGGACCGCCGCCGACCTCGCGGATCGGATGGTCTGCACGTCAGGGGTGCCAGGGAGCACAACCTCAAGAGCATGGATGTGACGATCCCCCTCGATGTCTTCGTCGGTATCACCGGCGTGTCCGGTTCCGGTAAGAGCACCCTGGTCCACGACATACTGTATCGACAGCTGGCCCATGATCTGCACGGTGCCCACTACCCTGCAGGGCGTCACGATGCCATCGACGGCAAGGGACTCCTTCAGAAGGTGGTGGAAATAGACCAGTCACCCATCGGACGTACGCCCCGCTCCAATCCCGCAACCTACACGGGTGCCTTCGATCCCATCCGGGAAATCTTCGCCAGCACTCCGGAAGCCCGCACCCGCGGCTACCAGAAGGGAAGGTTCAGCTTCAACCTCAAGGGCGGCAGGTGTGAATCCTGCAGCGGCCAGGGTACGGTGAAGATTGAGATGCACTTTTTGCCCGATGTCTACGTTCCCTGCGAGGTCTGCGGGGGGAGCCGCTACAACCGTGAGACCCTGGAGGTCAGATACAAGGGCAAAACCATAGCCGATGTTCTGAACATGACCGTTCACGAGGCCTACGACTTCTTCTCTGACATACCCCGGATCGAACACCACCTCCGGACGCTGCAGGACGTGGGGTTGGGGTACATCAGGTTGGGTCAGCCGGCCACGACCCTGTCCGGAGGAGAAGCCCAGCGTGTCAAGCTGGCCTCGGAGCTTAAGCGGCGGTCGAACGGCCGGACCCTGTACCTTTTGGACGAGCCGACGACCGGCCTGCACAGCGCTGACATCCAGCGCCTCCTGGAGGTCCTGCAGCGGCTGGTGGATGACGGGGCGACGGTGGTCATCATAGAGCACAATCTGGATATCATCAAGAGCGTGGATTACATAATAGACCTCGGCCCCGAGGGCGGCGAGGAGGGGGGGCGGGTGGTTACCACCGGAACCCCGGAGGAAGTGGCCTCGGACGAGACATCATACACCGGCCGATTCCTGCGCCGCGTGCTGTCGCCGCGGGGGGCTTCGGATGACGTGGCCCGCGTGGGTGGCTGGCCTGAGGGGTGAGACGAGTCCCGTGAGCGAAAGGCTCAAGGAGAGGGCATCAGAGTTTCCCCGCAGTCCCGGCGTATACTTGTTCCGCGGGGAGTCGGGTGAGGTCATATACGTGGGCAAGGCGCGCTCCCTGCGCGCCCGGGTGCGATCTTACTTCGGCAGCACGCCGCCCAACACCAGGACTCTCAGGATGCTCAATGAAGCTCACCACGTGGAATACATGGTGACCGACAACGAGGTCGAGGCTCTCATTCTTGAGTCCAACCTCATCAAGCGGTACCGACCCAAGTACAACATCCGTCTGAGAGACGACAAGCACTATCCCTACGTCGTCATCACCACCGGTGAAGAGTTCCCGCGCGTGCACATCGTCCGGCGGGCCGAGGAGGACGATCACCGATACTTCGGACCCTTCACTACCAGCGGTGCCCTGCGGCAGACCCTTGAGCTGCTGCGCAAGGTGTTCCCCTATCGGACATGCAGTGATCACCGCATGCGCACAGCGCGCAGACCGTGTCTGCACCACCAGCTGGGACGTTGCCTGGGACCGTGTGCTGATCATGTAGACGCCCGCGACTACCAGGAGGTGACGGACGGGCTGATCCGCTTCTTCTCGGGTGGGGCAGATGAGCTCATCTCGGAGATGCGCTCACGGATGGAGCGTGCGGCCGAGGACCTGGATTTCGAGGAGGCCGCCGGGCTCAGAGACCAGCTGCGGGCCCTCGAGCATGTCGCAGAGAAGCAGAAGATGATCCACGCTTCATCCACCGAGGAGCAGGACGTTGTGGGGATGGCCCGGCGGGGCCAGCGCGCCTGCGTCACCATCATGTTCATGCGTGAGGGCCGGATGGTGGGGCAGGAACACTGTTACGCAGCGGTGGAGGAGGATGATCTCGACTCCGAGGTCCTGGGGGCGGTCCTTCGCCAATACTATGCCGATGTCCACATGGTTCCTCGCCGAATCGAGGTCCCCAGACTGCCTTCTGATTCGGAGATCATGGCCCGCTGGCTCAGCGAGAGACGCGGCACCAAGGTCTTTCTTCACCGTCCCCAGCGGGGTGAGCGGCGGCACCTGGTGGAGATGGCCTCCCGCAATGCCGAGCTGCGGCTGATGGAGCTCGATGCTGACGAAGAGGACCCCGCGGTCGCCCTCGCCCATGCCCTGGACCTGCCCCGTGTGCCTCACCGCATCGAGTGCTACGACATATCCAACATCGGGGATTCTGCGGCCGTCGGATCTATGGTGGTCTTCGAGGGCGGGCTGCCTGCCCGTTACGCATACCGGCGCTTTCGTATACGGGAGGTACGCGGGCCCGATGATGTCGCCATGATGACGGAGGTTCTCCAGCGCCGGCTGGAGCGTCTGTCCTGCCGGGACGGACAGAGGGTTGCCGACGGTGCACAGGACCCGTCGTTTTCCAGCGAGCCCGATCTGCTCATGCTAGATGGAGGAGCCGGGCAGCTGTCCGGTGCGGTCAGGGTCCTCGAGGCGACGGGAACCGCGCACATTCCCGTGCTGGCTCTGGCCAAGCGCGAGGAGCTGGTATACCTGCCTGGCCGTGAAAATCCCCTCCGACTCCCCCGGGACTCGGTATCCCTTCGGTTCCTACAGAGAATACGGGATGAGGCCCACCGCTTCGCGGTAAGCTACCACCGCAGCCTGCGCCGCGGACAGAGTTTCCGCTCCATCCTGGACGACATACCCGGCATCGGAGCGAAAAGGCGCAACGCCCTCCTCCGGCACTTCGATTCACTGGCATCCCTCGCCTGTGCATCGGTGGAGGAGATCGCAGAAGTGCAGGGTATGACGCGGACATCGGCCGCGGCCGTCCATCGCTTCTTGGCCGAGCATCCCGACCTCTACTGATAAAAAAGCTGCAAATACTCCCCGGCAGCTTGACACCGGGAGAAACGACTACTATTATTCTTAGTGAAGGGTTACGATATATTGCACATGGGCTTAACGATCTCGGAGAAGGGGGATTCTGATGACCAGAGCACGCATGATAGGCCGCTGTCCTGTATGCGGTGACGAAATGCACGTAACGCGGCTTCACTGTCCCTCATGTCGAACCGGCCTGGAGGGTCGATTTGAGACCTGCAAGTTCTGCCACCTGAGCCGCGAACAGATGGAGTTCTTGGAGATCTTCATCAAGTCCAGGGGTAACATCAAGGAAGTCGAGCGGGAAATGGGCATATCCTATCCCACCGTGCGCAATCGACTCGACAACGTGATCAGGGCACTGGGGTTCCGGGTTGAATCGGCAGGAGGCGAAGAAGAGGAGGATCGTGAGGAGGCGCGGGCCAGGCGACTGGAAATTCTGGCGAAGGTGGCGGCCGGGGAAGTCGATGCCCACGAGGCTGCCAGGATGATGAGGGGGGAGAAATAGATGGCCGAAGAATCCGAACGTCGCATGATCCTCAATATGCTGGAGGAAGGTACTGTAACCGCTGAAGAGGCAGATAAGCTGCTCCGGGCCCTGGAGTCAAAGAAGACGGTCCAGGAGCCCCGGGCATCCATAGGAGACGAGGTGCGCGAGCAGCTTCCCGGGATCCTCGAGGGCGCCCTGAGCGGCTTGAAGAGCACCGGTATCTTTGGGTGGGGTCCTTCCCACACGTACGAGCGTGAGATAACCGGGTCTTTCGACTCCGCTTGTGTCGAGGAGCAGGGTTGGATTGATCTTCGTGCTGCAGGACGCAACGGGGGTATCAGCCTCAAGGGTTCCGACTCCGACGAATACCGCATCGTGATACGTGCGAAGGTACGGGGCGGTGACCGGGAACAGGCCAGGGACGTGGCCGAGCAGTTCTGCAAGGTCGAGGAGGAGGGAGCATCCCTGACCATTGACGGCCGCACCGACATGCCCGCTAACTCCAGTGTAGCGCTGGAATGCTTCGTGCCCAGGGCTCACCGGTACAATGCTGACCTGGTCACGTCCAACGGCCGGGTTGGGGTCGAGGACCTCAAGGCGACCCGGATCGTCGTGTCTACCTCCAACGGCCGGGCAGCATGTGAGAGGGTGGACGCCGAGGAAGTTGATATGAACACTTCCAACGGCCGGATCCAGGTCGAGGAAGTATCCGGCGCGATCAAGGCCCATACCTCCAACGGAACGGTGCGGATTACCCCGGCCAACGTGACCACCAGCTCCCAGTTCGAGGCAGTTACCTCGAACGGCAAGATCGTCTTCAATTACGAACCCGAGGAGGAGGTTGGCGTGGCCTTCGAGGCGCGAACCTCCAACGGTAAGATCAAGACTGGATGGGACGACCTCGACTACGAGATAGACAACCAGCGAGGCAAGCGCCGCACCCACGTCAAGGCACGGACCGGCGGCTTTGATGACAAGCCCATACAGCTGACGGTCGACCTCAAGACCTCCAACGGCAAGATCGTGTTGGGCAGAGACTGAGATCCGAGCTGATCGATCAGTGCCCCTGCCGCCCCCTTGCACCCCGGGGCGGCATCTCCATGGTGAAGGGCCGCCCCGCGCATGCCGGTGCTACTGGATCGATGGGCACCTGTCTCTGGAACCAAAGGCGCAGATTGCGATATTGTCACATTAGGACATCAGTGATGCAGGAGGAGTTCAGCGTGAAGAAGCTTGAGCGTTCGCGCCGGCGCCGGATGATCGCGGGGGTATGCGGTGGGGTTAGTGAATACCTTAATGTAGACGTCACTCTGATAAGGCTGTTGATGTTGGCCTTCATACTGATGGAGGGGGCGGGGATAATCCTCTACCTGGCTGCGTGGGCGATACTACCTGGACCTGGAAAGGAGAAGGACTGAAATGCTCAAGCGTTGGTTTATGAACGTCGTGATCCTCATGCTGGTGGCCTTTGTCCTGTCGGGCGTCGAGTACGACAGCGCCGTCTCCCTGTTCATCGCGGGTGCGATACTGGGGCTGGTCAATGCACTCATACGTCCCCTCCTGCTCGTGATCACGCTGCCCATAAATATCCTGACTCTAGGAGTGTTCACCTTTGTCATCAGCGCCCTCATGCTCCAGCTGACCGCGGTATTGGTTCCCGGGTTTGCCGTAGCGAGCTTCTTTGCAGCCTTCGTAGCAGCTCTGTTGTTCACCTTGTTGAACCTCGTACTGTCGGCGGCCCTGCGGTGAGGACCCATGGGGAGGGCAGCGAATCCATGATGGTTCTGTTTGCACCCGACAGCTATAAGGGCACTCTCACGTCTGAGGAGGCAGCCCGGGCAATGGCCCGGGGTTTTGAGACAGCGTGGCCGGAGGCCCAATGCCTGCTTCTGCCCCTGGGAGACGGCGGCGAGGGCACCGCGGAGGCGCTGAGGACGGCCGTCGGCGGGCGGTGGCACGGGGTCGATGTTGCCGACCCCCTGGGCCGGAGGATCCGTGCCGGGTTCGTGACCCTCGAGGGCGGCACCGCGGTACTCGAGATGGCCGCCGCCTCCGGGCTCACCCTCGTCACCGATGAGGAGAGAAATCCCCTCAGGGCTACCACCGCCGGCACCGGGCACCTGCTCCTGGCGGCCCGCGAGCGGACCGAGGACCTGATCATCGGCATAGGTGGTAGTGCCACCATCGACGGCGGGTTAGGGATGGCCCGCGCGCTGGGGGTGAGGTTTTGGGACTGCAGGGGGGAAGAGATCAGCACGCCGGGTGAGCTTCACCGGCTCACCCGCATCGACCCTGGCGGCGTGATGGGCGATTGGAGGGGCGCACGTCTGCGGGTCATGTGCGACGTCGACAACCCCCTGGCCGGTTGTAGAGGGGCGGCCCGGGTCTTCGGACCGCAGAAGGGAGCCTCTCCCCAAGAAGTGCGGCTGCTCGAGGGAGGCCTCACGCGCGTCGGGAGTCTCCTGGATGACATGACGGGGGAGAGTGTTACCGATGCTCCGGGGGCCGGGGCGGCCGGTGGTCTCGGAGCCATGCTCAAGGCCCTTCTGGGGGCGGAGCTGGTTCCGGGGGCCGAGCTTGCCCTGGATATCACCGGGTTCGATCGCTATCTCGAAAGGGGTGTGGACCTGGTGTTTACCGGGGAAGGACGGATGGATGGGCAGACTCTCAACGGGAAACTGCCCCTGGCAGTCTCACGGCGCGCCCGGCGGTCCGGGATACCGGTGGTGGCGCTTCCCGGTTCCCTGGATCCTGACGCGGAGGTGTCCCTGTTGGAGGAGATCAATGCCGTGGTGCCGGTTGTCGGTGGCAATGACCCCGAGATTCCCACGGGCAGTCCCGGGGAGCTTCTGGGTCGGCTATGCATGCGGGTCGCGCACTGTCTGCGGACAGGCTCCGGGCTTTGAGAGGACGTGTGTTGAATCATGCCTGACGCTGTTCACAACGTATTCGTCACCCGCCGCATACCGGAGGCCGGAATGGATGTACTCCGGAAAACAGCTGACCTGGCCCTCGACGTATGGCCAGGGCGCCTGCCCCCGCCGCCGGACGAGCTCTTGAGCAGGGCGGCGGCTGCCCGTGGACTTCTCTGCCTGTTGACTGACACGGTGGATGCGCGCTTGATGGATGCTGCGCCGGAGCTGCGGGTCATCAGCAACCTCGCCGTCGGTCACGACAACATTGATGTGACGGCGGCCACCGAGCGCGGAATCGCGGTCACCAATACGCCCGGAGTTCTGACCGAGGCGACGGCTGACTTCACCTTCGCTCTCCTCATGGCCGCCGCTCGGCGGATACTCGAGGGGGATCGCGCTGTTCGCCGTGGGGAATGGCTCACGTGGGAGCCGGAGTTTCTGCTCGGCCATGATGTTCACGGGTCGGTGCTGGGCATCATAGGCATGGGCCGCATCGGGGAGGCGGTCGCCCGCAGGGCGGGGGGCTTCAACATGCGCATCCTCTACAGCGACGTGCAGCCGAACCGGCGGGTGCAGCAGGAGCTGGGGGCCGAACGGGTGGACCTCCCTACCCTTCTAGGTGGTTCGGACTATATCTCGGTGCATGTTCCTCTGACTCCCGGTACCCGCGGCCTGCTGGGGCGGTGTGAGCTCCGCATGGTGAAGGCCGGTGCCGTGCTGATCAACACTTCCCGGGGCGAGGTGGTTGATGAAGAGGCGCTCGTGCGAGCCCTGGGTGACGGTCCACTCGCAGCTGCGGGACTGGATGTCTTCACCAGGGAGCCGCTGCCGACGGATCACCCCCTCACCCGGCTGGACAACGTGGTACTCGCACCCCACCTCGGCAGTGCCAGCGTACAGGCCCGAAATGCCATGGCGCGGACCGCTGCGCTGAACCTGGTCGCCGTGCTCAAGGATCAGCACCCGGCTCACATTGTGAACCCCGAGGTCCTCGACGAGTGAGCGGGGCCCTCCGCACCGGAAGAGAGGGCCCCTGTGAGGTGTAGTACCTCCTGATCTGAATATACGACGGATAGGTTGCTGCTGCCAGCGCCGTACGGGCCCGTCTGTACAGATGTCGATGGATTAACCGTCATGACGCCCGATAGTATCCCTATTGTATATAAATGATAGTAAATAGCCCGTGCGGCTATAGGAGGGATGGATTCCCCTCCCGAAACACACCTTAATGAGGTGTGTTTCTGCTACAAAAGGAGGGCTGTCCATTGCAGCAGCTGGGTGATCGATTGCGGCGTTACCGCAAGAGGGCCGGTCTGAGCCTGTATGATGTCGAAAAGCTCACCGGACGTCACTTCAGT
>PWUB01000268.1 GCA_003563755.1 Clostridia bacterium | reverse complement strand
TCTTCACCCCCGTGGACGTTGATCAACCCGACCCCCTGTATCGCGAAGGGGTCCGCTGGAGACTGGGCAACTGCATCCTGCATGGGTGCGCCTAGCTAGGGTCCCGCGAACACCAGCTTCAGTCAGTGTACGTCTTCACGGGGGAAGTGGGTATCGAGGTATTCGAGCATTATCTCCCGGGAGGTCCTGGGTTCTTCGTGGGTGGAGGCGTCCTCTTTCTCGCTGCCGTCGTCCTCGCGGGCGAGATCCCTGCGGAGGCTTCGGAGATCGTGAAGCTGGCCCTTCGTCAGGTGGGGCGTGATTCGCCCCGCAGACGGGCGCTGCACGTGGGCCTGTACCTCGTTCATGAATGATTCCAGCCTGTCTGCGACCCACACCTCGGATGCTGCAATACGGTGAACGCTGTATCCCTCGGCATGCAGGTATGCACTCTTGATTGCGTCATGCCGCTGTCGGGGACGGCTGAGATGATGGTAACCGTCAACCTCGATGATCAGGCCTTCGCCGACCACGAAATCGACTTCGTATCGTCCTATACGGACGTTTCTCCGGTGAGGAATGCCGCGCTCATCGAGCGCATCATGGAGACGATCCTCGGTTCTGCTTCGCATCAGGTGTTCAACCCCTCACTCATATGGTATCATACGACCTCCGCGGGCCCGATCAGCTTTACATACCGTCGGATAAGTTATAATATGCTAACAGAAGGTCAGAGAACATCAGAGGGGGAGGGCCGTTCTAAGTATGACGACACTGAGCGACGACATTGAACGCTACATCCGGCACCTACTGAAAAGGACCGACGGTCAGCCCCTCGAAGTGCAGCGTGTCGCCCTGGCTAACAGGTTCCGGTGTGTGCCGTCACAGATCAACTATGTGCTGCAGACGCGCTTCACGATTGAACGAGGGTACGTCGTCGAGAGCAGGCGGGGTGAGGGAGGCTACATTCGGATAATCAAAGTCGAGTCCCCCTCGAGGCGCCATCTTCTGATGCGAATACACCGGACGGTTGCTGACGGTGTGAGCTTGGGCAACGTGCGCGACTACGTCAACCGGCTGCGGGAGGAATCCATCATCAGCGAGCGTGAGGCGCGCCTGATGCTGATCGCCCTGAGAGGGGACCATGGTTCAGTTTCAGGTTGGGTTCTCTCAGAACGGGAGCGCGGCGAGATGCTGCAGCGGTTCATTGAGATGATCCTGAGTGTTTCTTCGAAGCGTTGATAAGAATAGGGTTAGGAAGGGCTGGGAAGGAGAGAGCAGCCCATGCGATGCGAACGATGCAACGACAAAGAGGCTGCAGTCCACATAACCACCATCAAGAATGGAGAGAAAAAGGCCCTTCATCTCTGCGGAGATTGTGCTGCCGAAGAGGGTTACTTTGCCTGGTCCTTTGAGCCGCAATTTCCCATTCACGGCCTGCTCGGCGGCGTGATGCAGAAGATGAGTGGCGACGGTCCCGTGTCGGTGGCCGGGACCAGGGCGTGCTCCGCCTGCGGACGCACCTACCGGGAGTTCGCGAGGACCGGCTTCTTGGGCTGTACTGACTGTTACCAGACCTTCAGTGATGCCATCGATCCTCTCATCCAGCGGATGCAGGCCGGCACGGTGCACCGGGGCAAGCAGCCCGACCGTGATCGGCCTTCGGTCGCCACGAAACGGATCAGCACCGCGGAGCAGGTTGAGGATCTCCGGGCCGAGCTGCAGGAAGCTGTGGGTAAGGAAGAGTACGAGAAGGCGGCGCAGCTGCGAGACCGCATACGGGAACTGGAGGCGGAGGGTAATGAGTGAGGGCTCCCTGTTTGCCCGACAGCTGAGCTGGTGGATGAAAGGCGGAGGCACCGCCTCAGACATAGTGGTGTCGAGCAGGCTGAGGCTCGCCCGTAACCTTGATGATGTTCCCTTTCCGCCGAGCATGGGTCGGGATGATGCTGTGCACGTTCTCGAGCAGGCTGAAGCGGTCGCCGACCATCTCGAGCGTTCAACCCGTCATGGGTATCGACTCTTCCGCCTCAAGGACCTTGGTGAACTCGACCGCGGGGTACTGGTGGAAAAGCACCTCCTCAGCCCGCAGATCGTTAACAGTGCTGCTCTGAGCGGCGTGATCCTCCGGGAGGACGAGGCCGTCAGCGTTATGGTGAACGAGGAGGATCACCTCCGCATCCAGTGCCTGTTCCCGGGGTTGAATCTGGAGGCTGCATGGGAGCTCGCGGATGAAGTGGACGATATTATGTCTGAGGTGGTCAGGTATGGTTTCGATGAGCGGCTGGGCTATCTGAGCACCTGTCCTACGAACCTGGGTACGGGAATGAGGGCCTCGGTCATGCTCCATCTACCGGGCCTGGTGATGACGGAGAAACTCGACGCGGTGATCTCAGGAATCACCAAGGTGGGTGCCGTGGTCCGCGGCCTGTACGGCGAGGGAAGCGATGCTCAGGGTAACCTGTTTCAGATGTCAAACCGCGTGACCCTTGGGCAGAGTGAACAGCAGATTACTGACAACCTGGTTGCCGTGGTGAACGAGGTTGTGCAACGGGAGCGATCGGCCAGGGAGAAGGCTATGAACCGTGACCGTAACAAGCTGGAGGACCGAATATACAGGGCCTATGGCCTGCTGACGAACGCAAAGATGATGAGCTCCGAGGAGGCCATGAAGCTCCTGTCATTGGTGCGGCTGGGAGTGGACTTAAACATCATGTCCCACGTATCTCCCGATGTGTTCCAGGAGCTGATCATACGAATGCGACCGTCATTCATACAGAGCGAGACCGGGGAGTCGCTCAACGCCGAGGAGAGAGATATCCGCAGGGCGACTCTTCTGCGAAGACGTCTTCAGGATGGATGAGCAAGGGTACCGCACACACGAACGGGAGGTAGAGAGACATGTTCGGACGGTATTCAGCACGAGCACACAAGGTCATTGTCCTCGCCCAGGAAGAGGCGAGGAGGCTCAACTATAACTACGTGGGAACCGAGCACCTTCTCCTGGGGCTCGTCCGTGAGGGAAGCGGCGTTGCGGTAGGGGCGCTGGAGAACGTCGGCGTGGACCTCGACGACCTCACCGAGGAAGTGGAGAGTGTCATCGGAAAGGGTAACGCTCCCGTAAGCGGGCAGATTGGGTTCACCCCGCGGGCCAAGAAGGTGGCCCTGGAGCTGGCCCCGGAAGAGGCCCGCAACATGGGCAATAACTACGTGGGCACCGAACACATCCTCCTCGGACTCATACGCGAGGGCGAGGGCGTGGCAGCGAAGGTGCTGCAGAACATGGGCGCCGATCTGGATAAGGTGCGCGCCGAGGTGGTCGACCTTCTCGGTGGGGAGGTTCAGCGGGAGGTGCCCAGCCCTGGTAGGGGAAAGAAGCCCACGGGGAACCGCTCGGGCACCCCTGCCCTTGATACGTACGGACGGGATCTGACGGAAATGGCGAAGGAGGGCAAGCTGGATCCCGTCGTGGGTCGCTCCGTGGAGATCCAGCGGGTCATCCAGATCCTCAGTCGCAGAACCAAGAACAATCCCGTTCTCATCGGTGAACCTGGTGTCGGAAAGACCGCCATAGTGGAAGGACTGGCGCAGCGCATCGTCGAGGGCGAGGTTCCCGAGCTCCTCAAGGGCCGCCGGATAGTGGCCCTGGACATGGGGGCACTGGTTGCTGGGTCCAAGTACCGCGGGGAGTTCGAGGAGCGCCTCAAGCGGGTGATGGGTGAGTTGGTCAAGGACGGCAACGTGATCATGTTCATAGATGAGATGCACACCATCGTCGGAGCAGGAGCAGCCGAGGGCGCCATCGATGCCTCCAGTATCATCAAGCCCGCGCTGACGCGCGGTGAGATGCAGGCCATCGGCGCCACCACCATCGACGAGTACCGTAAGCATGTGGAAAAGGATGCAGCCCTGGAGCGGCGCTTCCAGCCCATAGTGGTGCAGGAGCCCTCCGTCGAGGAGACGGTGGAGATCCTGCTGGGGCTGAGGGACAAGTACGAGGCCCATCACCGCGTGAAGATCTCCGACGAGGCCATGCACGCCGCGGCGGATCTCTCCGACCGCTACATCACGGATCGTTTTTTGCCCGACAAGGCGGTGGACCTGATGGACGAGGCGGCCTCGAGGGTGCGCCTGGACTCCTTTGTGGCTCCGCCGGAACTGAAGGACCTGGAGGAGAAGCTGCAGGGGACTAGGACCGAAAAAGAAGCCGCCGTGCACGGTCAGGAGTTCGAGAAGGCTGCCGAACTGCGCGACGAGGAGAGGAAGCTCAAGGAGAAACTGGCCGACTGCAAGAAGCAGTGGGAGCAGGAGCAGATGGTGGAGAAGCGGACAGTGTCCGAGGAGGACATCGCCGCGATAGTGTCCGACTGGACGACAATCCCGGTGTCCAAGCTGACGGAGACCGAGACAGAGCGGCTGATGAACCTGGAGAAGGTCCTGCACGAGCGCGTGATCTCCCAGGACGAGGCGGTCGGTGCCGTGTCCCGTGCTGTGCGGCGAGGCCGCGCCGGGCTCAAGGATCCGCGCCGTCCCGTCGGTTCGTTCATATTCCTCGGTCCGACGGGCGTCGGTAAGACGGAGCTCTGCAAGGCCCTGGCCGAAGCCCTCTTCGGTGATGAGGATGCCATGATCAGCCTGGATATGTCGGAGTACATGGAACGGCATACGGTATCTCGTCTCTTCGGAGCGCCTCCCGGGTACGTGGGGTACGAGGAGGGTGGTCAGCTCACCGAGGCGGTGAGGCGTAAGCCGTACAGCGTGGTACTGTTTGACGAGGTTGAAAAGGCCCATCCCGAGGTCTTCAATACTCTGCTGCAGGTTCTCGAGG
>PWUB01000011.1 GCA_003563755.1 Clostridia bacterium | reverse complement strand
GACGGGAAGGCGGTTGCCTTTGTCTCAGGCAGGACCGATAAGCCGCAGATACACCTGATACCCATAGACGGCGGGGAAGCGAAACACCTCGAGACGGAGAAGAAGCCGACGGCTCCGCTCGTGTGGTCACCGGACGGCAAGAAGATCGCCTTCAAGGCAGTCGTAGAGAGAAGCTACGACGGACCCCGGTATCCGGGTGAACCCGATGACCTGGTCAAGAGTGAAGATGAGGATGAAGACAGGGAAAAGGACAAGGACAAAAGGGATGACGATGCCCCCCGGGTGATAACCGACCTGCACTACCGCACCGACATGGACGGTTTCATCCACGACCGAAGACCCCAGATCTTCCTGGTAGATACGGAATCGGGGGAAACCACCCAGCTCACGGACGCCTTCCGAAATCACGGTGAGATGACCTGGCACCCGGACGGAGTCAAACTGGCCTACACCGTGCGCCACTACGACGAGAGGCGCGTCGTGTACACCACCAGCGTTCGCGAGGTGGACACCGCCACCGGCGCCCACGAGAAAATACTTGACTGGGACGGGTCCATAAGCGCGATATCCTACTCTCCCGACCACGGGGAGTGGCTGGTGATGGCCGCCACCGAGAACAGAGACCCCATGGGTACTGCCATCACCCACCTCTGGGCCCTCAGCATGCACGACCGGGCCTTGCCCGCATCGACCGAGGAAGTCTCTAACCTCACCCCTGGCCTGGATCGTTCCGTCATGGGGAGATTCCACTGGAACCCCGAGGGAACGAGCCTGCTCTTTACCCTGGGAGACCGGGGTAAGGTCGGGCTGCACAGGACGGAGTTCGCCGACGGCAAGCCCGTCGAGGTCCAGCCCGTGGAGGCGGCCACTGAGGGAGTAATCTCGGATTTGGACGTGGCAGCCCGCGCCGGCACCCTGCTGTACAAGGCGGAGGATTTCACCCATCCGGAACAGCTGTTCATGCAGGATTCGGAGGGTCACACCCAGCTGAGCAACGTCAACGAGGAGCTTCTGGCCGAGTTCGACATGCTCCCCGCCGAGACCTTCACCTACCGTGGTCCTGACGACTGGGAGATCCAGGGCTGGCTGGTGCGGCCGGCCGGCTACGAGGAAGGCCGGCGCTACCCCGCCGTCCTGTCCATTCACGGCGGTCCGACGGGCGCCTACATGGACCGGTTCGACCTCAACTTCCAGATGCTCGCCCAACAGGGCTTCGCCGTGGTCTTCACCAACCCCCGCGGCAGCATCACCTACGGCACGCGCTTCGCCCAGGGCGTCGTCCGCGACTGGGGCGGTAAGGACTACCAGGATATAATGGCCGGACTCGACGTGACCGTCGATATGGGCGTGGTGGACCCGGACCGGGTCGGCGTCATGGGGTGGAGCTACGGCGGGTACATGACCTGCTGGACCGTGACCCAGACGGACCGTTTCGCCGCGGCCGTTGCCGGAGCCAACATATCGAACATATACACTCTGTGGGGCGAAAGCGACATTGCCGTCGTCTACAACCAGGCTCTATGCGGAGCTCCTGCCTTCGACGACGAGGAACAGTACATGGGACGTTCGGCCATGAGGCACGTCAGGAACGTACAGACCCCGGTGTTGATCCTGCACGGGGAGGCTGACGTGCGCACCCCGATGGGACAGTCCGAGCAGTTCTTCGCCGCCCTGAAGCGGTTGAGGAAAGAGGTGGTCTTCGTCCGATATCCCGGTCAGCACCACGGCTTCGCCAACACCGAATTCGTCGTCGACCGCTGGCAGCGCACCCTGGGCTGGTTCGAGCATCATCTTCGAGGCTCCTGCGATGACTGATCGCCCCGGAAAGGCGTGATCCTATGACTCTGGATATCCTGATCAGAAACGGAGAGGTAGTCGACGGTACAGGAGCACCGCGTCGGAGGGCCGACGTGGGGATCAGCGACGGAGCCATCGCCGCCGTGGGTGATCTGTCGGAACGCGCGGCCGGGCTGACCATCGACGCGGCGGGAAGAATCGTGGCCCCGGGGTTCATAGACATGCATTCGCACGCCGACGAGACCCTCATGCGCTACCCCGGTGCGGAAAACTTCCTGGCCCAGGGCGTGACCACCGCGGTGGGCGGAAACTGCGGCTTCTCCTTCGCTCCCCTGGCCGACCATTACACGTCCTGCTTCTGGGAGTGGAACTGGTGGGAGGAGATCAACCCGAGGAAATACTATCCGGAGCCGGTGGCGGACATAGAGCCGGTCCGAAGGGCCCTGCTTGAACACGAGGGGATAGAACTCAGCTGGGGCAGCTTCGGCGAGTTCCTGGATGCACTGGAGGAACTGGGACCGGGCATCAACCTGGTGCCCCTGGTGGGCCACAGCACCGTCCGCACGGCGGTGATGGGCTCCGACTACCGCCGCCACTGCACCGAGGAGGAACTCGAGGCCATGCTGGACTTGGTGCGGGAGGCCATGGAGTCCGGAGCCTTCGGCATCTCCAACGGCCTCGACTACGCCCCCGGGGCCCACGCCTGCGACGAGGAACTGGTGGCGGTGGTGCGGGAGGCCGCAGAGCGAGGGGGCATGTTCGCCACCCACTGGCGCCGGACCGGCCTCCGCCACGGCATGGGCGCACCGGTGCTCATACGCGGTCTCAAGGAAGCTATCTCGATAGCGAAGGAGTCAGGGGTGGGGATAACCCAGGTGTCGCACCTTCTCCCCGGGTATTCCGTGTTCCCTGATACCCCCGAGGAGATGCGCGAGACATCTGCCCGCCTGACCCTGAAAGTCCTGGACGAGGCCATCAGCGAGGGAACGGAGATCTACTGGGACATCATACCCAACACCAGCGGCGGCGTCCTCAGCATGAAGTACACCGCCGCGCTGCTGAACCCGTGGCTGAGGATGGCGGGGGGACTCGAGAGGTTCTCGGAGAACCTGCGCGCCCCGGACCTCAGGGACGAGATCCGCGAATACATCGAGGCCGGGAACTGGTACAGCCTCAACCCGGTGACATCCCCGGACTGGGCTTCAGGCCTTATCATCAGCCACTTCGAGGATGATGATCTCATCGGTAAGAGCGTGGCGGCGGTGGCGAAGGAGAGGGGAACGGATCCCCTGACGACCCTCTTCGATCTCCTCACCTCCGACCCGTACCTCAGGACGGGGCCGCCCGAGGGTTCATCGACGGCGCACAGGATCTTCTTCGAGCATCCCCGGACCACGGTGGCCCTGGACACCTTCGCCATGGACACGACTTACGATGTCACGGTGCCGCCCTATTTCCTCCCCCACCCCAACACTTACGGCGGCATGCCCCGTTACTTCGAGCGCATAGGTCGCCCCTTCCTCGGCCTCGAGGAGGCTATCCACCGGGTAACGGGCCTCCCCTCGGAGATCCTGAACCTTGCCGACAGGGGGCGCATCGAGAACGGCTGCAGGGCCGACGTGGTGGTCTTTGACCCCGACGCGTACCGCGGGGTCGCAGACCACGTTGAACCCCGCCGCTACGCCGAGGGTATGGACTGGGTACTGGTGAACGGATCTGTCGCCGTCTGCCGCGGTGAGATCGGTGGGGACAGGTTCGGCCGCGTGCTCCGTCGTTAGATCGCACGGGGGCCGCTTCGTCACCAGGCGGCCCCTCTTCACCTCACCCAGGTCAAATCCTGACCGCCGTACCGTACACGATCACCTCCGCCGCCCCGCTGGTAACGCTGGCGGTCGAAAACCTCACCCCGATGATGGCGTTGGCGCCCAGCTCGCGTCCCTGCTCGATCATATCCTCCACCGCCGTGTCCCGGGCACGCTTGAGTAGATCCGCGTACTCGCTCACCTCACCGCCCACGAGCTTCCGCAGCGACGCCAGTATGTCCCGCCCCAGGTGGGTGGCCTGCATGCAGCTGCCCCTGACCAATCCCAACACCTCGTAGTCCGTGCGCAGATCACTCGTCGCCAAAAGCATGTGCAGCACTCCCCTCCTCAGTTAAGATCCCAGTTTCTGAATACGCGCTCGCCCGCGAAGGCGGAGGCGAGAGACACCAGCAGCAGAAGAAGAGTCACATCCCAGCGTATGGGTCCCCCAGCCATGGTCCGTGCCGCAGTCAGATGCCTCACCAGGGAGAAATCGCCGAGGGCGGGGATCGATCCCAGCATGAGCACCCCCGCCAGGGCCACGGCGCTTATCAACGCCACCTTCAGCGGCTCCGACCGCAGGACGGCGGAGAGGAGGAAGGCGACGCTGTAAAAGAGAGCGGCCGCACCCAGGGACACGGGCAGACCCCGCATAAAAGCGCCGAGATGCAGGTCATGTCCGGCCAGCCAGGAGACCGGCCCCATGACCAGGGTGCCCGCGATCCCCAGCAACCACAGAACGAGTAGACCTGCTGTGAACTTGGTCACAAAGATGCTCCACCGCCCCAGGGGCTGACTCAGGAGAAACTCCAGGGTCCCGGACGACCGCTCACCCGTCAGCGAGGCCGCGCCGAGAATCACGGCGATCACGAGCATGATCTGGAAGAAGTTCTTGCCGTACCAGTTCAACCATACATATACCTCGTAATCCTGCATCTGCTGCTGCACCTGTGAGAACCACGGTTCCGGAAGGGGGATCCCGCCCTCCGTCATGGAGGCGAGAAAATCAAACATGAAGCTGAGGGCCAGGGCCGTCGCTAGCATAACCGCCCCGCCCACGATCCACTTCCACCGGGCCTCCCGGAGCTCCTTTGTCAGAAGAGGCATGCTAATCCTCACGATCGCTCTCCTCCTCACCACGGGCAGCGTACTCCAGGAACATCTCCTCAAGATCCATGTCCACCACCTCCAGGGCGAAGTGGGGAACTCTCGAGAAGCG
>PWUB01000082.1 GCA_003563755.1 Clostridia bacterium | reverse complement strand
TCAAGGGCGGACACTGATACATCGAAACGAACCTGGTCGTTGCCCTTTCCCGTGCATCCATGGGCCACCGCCTCCGCCCCTTCCTGGTGGGCAACCTGCACGAGGAGCCGGGCAATGAGCGGTCGGGACAGGGCTGACGCCAGGGGATATTTACCCTCGTAGAGAGCATTCGCGCGCAGGGCCGAAAGGAGATAGTTGCGCGCGAGATCATCGCGAGCGTCAACGACGTGACAGTCGGCGGCACCCGTCTTCAATGCTTTGTGCCTTATCGCCCCGAGATCCTCGTTCTGACCCACATCGGCGACGAGGGCGATGACGTCGCACCCATAGTTATCCTGCAGCCACTTAATGGCGACGGACGTGTCGAGACCTCCGGAGTAAGCTAACACTGCCTTCTTCATTATTCCCTCTCCAATCGTGACTCCGAATATGTGCATAAGTATACTGCTCAAGGCGCGAAGTATGCAACCCCTTCCGGGGGCATATCCCTGGGCTGAGTCCGTGCCTCCGCCGAGGCCGGGGAGTTGTCCCGTGACGCTGGTATGCCCGTGGGGCTTGACTCCTCCGCCCTGCTGGCAGACACTCATGGCAGGAGGTGGTGCAATGCGGACTCGAACCGACAGGCTCTTCGCCGAGGAGCTGGACCGTGGGGATGAGATGGAGGCCGTTCGCCGGCGCTTTCACACCCGGTCCGGCCACATCTACATGGACGGCAACTCCCTGGGACTCCTGTCTCTCGACGCCGAGGAGGAGCTGCTCAGGACCCTACACGAGTGGCGCCTGATGGGCATCGGCGGCTGGTTGGAGGGGGACCCGCCCTGGTTCGACCTGGGGGAGGAGCTGGGCCGCCGCCAGGCCGCCCTGATGGGAGCCCGGGAGGACGAGATCGTCGCCGCCTCCTCCACCACCGTGAACCTGCATGCCCTTCTCGGCACCTTTTACCGCCCGGAGGGGGACAGGGTGAAGATCCTGGCCGATGAGCTGAACTTCCCCTCGGATCTTTATGCAATAGAGAGCCATCTGCGAATGCGGGAACGAGACCCCGACCGCGACCTGGTCTTGGTGCGCAGCCGTGACGAGAGATTCCTCGAGGAGGATGACATCGTAGAGGCCATGAGGGAGGATGTCGCCGTGGCCGTGCTTCCCTCGGTGCTCTACCGGAGCGGGCAGCTTCTGGACATGCAGCGGCTCGCCCGGAAGGCGCGCGATAGGGGGATCACCGTGGGTTTCGACTGCAGCCATTCCGCGGGCGCGGTGCAGCACCGACTGTCCGACTGGGATGTGGACTTCGCTTTCTGGTGCACGTACAAGTACCTGGGCAGCGGTCCGGGCGGCATAGCGAGCCTGTATGTCAACCGCAGGCATTTCGCCCGGGGGCCCGCGATGGCGGGCTGGTGGGGATACGAAAAGGATCGACAGTTCGAGATGGATCCCCGTTTTCGGCCCGCCCGCTCTGCGGGAGGGTGGCAGATAGGGACTGTCTCGGTGCTGAGCGCTGCACCGCTGCTCGGCTCCCTGAGGATATTCAACGAGGTCGGCATCGACAGGATTAGGAAGCGCTCCCTCAGGCTCACCTCCTACCTCATCGACCTGGTTGATGAGCGCCTGTCTCGCCGACCCTACAGCTGCAGGGTGGGCACTCCACGGCAGGATGAGCAAAGGGGCGGACACGTGGCCGTGGAGCATCCCGAGGCATACCGGATCACGAGGGCGTTGAGAGACCGCGGGGTGATCCCGGACTTCCGTCCCCCCAACATCATCAGGCTGGCCCCGGTGGCCCTGTACAACACTTTCTGCGACGTCTGGGATGCGGTTGAACACATCAGGGACATCCTGGATACCCGCGAGTACGAGGACCACGATCGCCGGCGAGAGCCGGTGTCCTGAAGTTGGTGTGTGATAGGGAGGAGGCCGAAGCGATGGGTACCGCCGGAGCACCCGGTGACCTGATGCCCACCGGTATCGGGAGCCTACCCCACGGAAATGCTGCTGACGCCCTGGATTTCGTGCGGGCCCGGGTTCCCGAGGTTCCCTTCTGGCCGCAGCTGCCCAGGAGGTCTGCACTTGAAGAGATGAAGCGACAGTTTCTGCCCGGTCTTCCGGGAGTGATGTGCGAGGATGATCTGCGCATAAGCCTCGCCCGGGGAAGAGAGGAGGCGGCAGGGCTGTTCGAGGCTGTCCTACAGGGTGATGCCTGGATGTGTCCGCCCGAGGAGCGTGCCCATGGCCTCTACGAGTTCACCCGCCGGAAATGGTCAGCTGCCCGCATCATCAAGGGACAGCTGATCGGTCCCGTCAGCCTGGGCCTCTCCCTGATGGATGAAAGAGATGTTCCGATGCTATACTCGGCGGAGATGGCAGACTGGTTGGTGAACCACCTCGCCCTGGCGGCCGGATGGCAGCATCATCTGCTTTCGCACCTGGGACCACCGACCCTGATATCCTTCGACGAACCTTACATGGCCGCATACGGCTCCGCCCACTTTCCCTTCTCTGAGGAGACGGTGCGGAGGGTACTGCGCGGGGCAGCAGAGGGTCTCTCTGGCCACACGGGTGTCCACTGCTGCGGTAACACGGACTGGAGCCTGATCCTGGACCTGGGATTCGACGTGGTTTCCTTCGATGCTTACGGGTACGGGACCCAGTTCTGCCTCTACGGTGGAGCCGCCGGGGACTTCCTGCGCTCCGGTGGCGTGTTGGCGTGGGGAATCGTGCCCGTTGACGAGGAGGCTTACTCCGTATCATCCACCGGGCTGGCCGAGCGATACAAGGAGCTGGCCGAGGGCCTGGCGGTGAGGGCGGGTGTTTCCCTGCGAGACGTAGCACGGTCATCCCTGCTGACGCCTGCCTGCGGCCTGGGCACGGGCGATGTTGCCCTGGCCGAGCGCGCCTTCACCCTCCTGCAGGAGGTATCGGATCTCTTACGCGAGGATCTGCTCTGAACGTGGACCTCGGACCCACCTACACGACTCCGACCGTGATTAGGGAGGCGTTCTGACGGAAGTGACTGCATGGCTCCGGGCACGCGGCAACTGTCCCACTGAAACCTCCGGATCATATACTAACTCTGACCAGATAACACTAGGAGTCATGATCTGAAGCTCAAAAGCAGGATTTCGGCATACGCGGCCGAATATACAAGTGATGTAGTATTCTATTGCCCAGGGGGGTTGTCGTAATGAGTCGAAGGAAGTCGTGGACACCACTGGTCCTGCTGCTGGCAATCATGATGGTGACAGTGATCGCTTGCGCCCCGGACGCGGTGGAGGAGCTGGACGAACCGGACGAGCCTGACGTACCTGATGAACCGGCGGAGCCTGTAGAGCTGAGGATGGGACTGGGTTCTGATGCAACCAACCTGGATCCGAGACACGCGACCGATGTGGCCTCGGCAAATATCAGCAATCTGGTCTACGCGGGCTTGCTCCAATGGGACATGAACACCATGGAGATCATGCCCTATGTGGCTAAGGAAATAGAGATACCAGACGATACCACCTATATATTCCACCTGCACGAGGGGATTCTGTTTCACGATGGAGTGGAGCTCACGGCGGAAGACGTGAAATTTACCTATGACTGCCTGAGAGACCCGGATTTCGGAGGGGTCAACCTGGCTTTCTACCAACCGATCATCGAGATCAACATCATAGATGACTACACGGTGGAGTTCAAACTGGAAGAGCCGAACGCGCCCTTCCTCTATTATCTGGCACCAGGCATAGTGCCGAAGCATATAGCCATGGAGGAAGACGACGAGTTCTTCAAGAGTCAACCCATAGGTGCCGGGCCTTACGTGTTCGTCGAATGGGTACCGAATGATCGTATCATCCTGGAGGCGTTTGACGACTACTTCGGGGGGAAGCCCTCCATCGACAGGATCATCTTTCGGATCATCCCCGAGGTGACCACCCGGCTCGTCGAACTGGAGACCGGAGGAGTCCACCTGGTGGACGGTGTGCCCCCTGAGGATGTGGACCGGCTGGATGGGGACCCCGAGGTTGATGTAACCTTCACGCCCGGCACCGGGTTCAACTACTTCACCTATCAACAACAGGAGGCCCCATTCAACGATGTTCGCGTACGGCAGGCAGTGGCTTACGGGATAGATATGGAGGCCCTGGTCGAGCATATCTACCACGGGTTCAGGGAGGTAGCGTATTCGCCGATCATACCCACGTCGTGGGCGCACAATCCAGACGTTCACAAATTCGGCCACGAGCCCGAGAAAGCCCAGGAGCTTCTGGCGGAGGCCGGGTATCCTGACGGGCTGCAATTCCAGCTGAAAAGCTCCGAGGGAGAGGTCACCCGGGAGCTCTGCGAGATTGTTCAGCACCAGCTTTCAGACATCGGGGTAGAAGTGTCGCTCTATGAGCAGGAATGGGGGGCCTTCCTTTCGGATGTTCTGGACACCGATTTCGAGATGATCACCCTCGGCTGGTCGGGACAGACGGACCCTGACCGAGGTGTGTATCGTCAGTTCCACAGCCGTAATTGGGCACCTGCTGGTCACAATTGGCACCTATACTCAAATGAGAGGGTGGATGAGCTTCTGGATCGCGCGAGGACCAATCCCGACCAGGAGATTCGCAGGGCGAAGTACTTCGAGATCCAGGAGATCCTCGCTGAGGAGCAGCCGTACACCTACATCTCCTACTACATCACGATCGCTGCCCATCGTCCCGAGGTACAGAACTACGAGGGGCGCTGCGGTTACTTCTACACCCGTCCCCTGAAGGATGCGACGCTGATCGAGTAAGGCGGAGGTCGAGCGTCCCCGACGACAGGCGGTGGTGCGGGTGTTGGCGCCGCCCCACCGCCCCGCACACAGGTCCGGCCTGTGATC
>PWUB01000025.1 GCA_003563755.1 Clostridia bacterium | reverse complement strand
GGCTACGGCTTCCTTCAGATCCCGCGTCACCACGGGCACCCTTGCCTTCGCCTAGTGGTTCAACGTGGCCACTGTCCACAGGGGACTTTCACCCCCCAGCATTCGCCCATGCCGGGCACACACCGATACGCCGGGCCTCCCTGGGGATGGGCCCGGCGCATCCTGACGTGTGGACCGCGTCCTATCCCCGTTCCTCATTCAAGCAGACCCCCTGGCACCGAGAGTATGAGCCTGAGGACGTCTGCGAAATCCCGTCCGCGTCCACACCGGGTGGGGATCTCAAACACAGGCTTGACATCCTGCCGTAGAAAGTGAGATAAACATGATAGATGTAATTTGCATATATGGTGGCTAACCATTTATCAAGATATCACAGAAAGGTGGGCTCAACGTGCCGAGAGGCAAGCATCATCACTGTCCCTGCCCTGACATCCTCCGCGGTCTTACCAGACCCTGCATACTGCTTCTCATCTGTGAAACGGGTGAGATCCACGGATACCAAATCAGCTCGGGCCTCGCCGAGATCGGTCTCGATTTCGGCAGCGACACGGGGCGGATATATCGGATTCTCAGGCGGCTCGAAAGCCAGGGGCTCGTGGTCTCCAGCTGGGATACCAGCGGCAGCGGACCCGCACGCCGGCTCTATGGGATCACGGATGAGGGCAGAGAGTTCCTGCTGGACTGGCAGGAGTCGATCCCTCAGGCGATCCAGTTCCTGCAACACCTCGACCAACGTATGAAGACCTGCAGCAGCAAGATAGGAGATTGAGGTGGTTTAGATGGAAGGCAAGCAGCGGCAGAAGAAGGGCAGCGGGGCATCCTCTGCTCCAGGTAACCAGAAGGGTACCGGTGGGGGAGCAAAGGGTGGAGGTTCGTCATCTCCTCCCGGCAGCCAGAAGGGCGGCGGCCCGGGAAAGGGAATGGGTAAGCCAAGGAACATGGGGGCGGCCCTTCGCAGGCTCGCATCTTACGCCCTGCCCCACTGGCCCGCAGTCGCGGGTATAGTTGTCATGGTCATCATATCCACGGCCCTCGCCCTCGTGCCCCCGTGGTTGATCCGGTACGGCATCGACGAGCTGGTGATCGGTAATCAGCCCGAGTATCTATGGATGCTCGGCCTGGCCATGGTGGGAGTGGTCCTGCTGCAGGGGCTGGTGGACTTCGGCACACGGTACGGGAGCGAATACGTCTCCCAGAACATCATCCACGACATCCGGAATGAGCTCTATGAGCACCTCAACCGGCTCTCCTTTGCCTTCTACGACTGGTCGCGAACCGGGGATATAATGTCCCGGGTCACGGCGGACGCCGATGCCCTGAGACAGTTCTTCTCCAACGCCTGTATCTTCATATCGGGCAACCTCCTCACCCTCATTGGTGTCTTCTTCATCATGCTGACCTGGGAACCCCGCCTCGCCCTCCTGTACCTCCTGGTCCTACCCCTGATGGCCCACGCCATGGCCGCCTACGCCGTGAAGGTGCGGCCCATGTTCACCCGTGTGCGCCGCCAGCTGGGCCAGTTGACCAGGATGCTGCAGGAAGACGTGGTCGGTGTAGAGGTGGTGAAGCTGTTCGGACGGGAGGACCGCGAATACGAGGAATTCTCCAGGGAAAACGAGGAATACGTACAGGTGAACGTGATGGCGGCGAAGGTCACAGCCCTGTGGATGCCGTATGTGACCTTCCTTCTCGGAGTTGCCACCGCCCTGGTCGTGTGGTACGGCGGCAGACTGGTGATCCAGGAGGTCATCTCCATGGGAACTCTCATGGGCTTCACCGGTTACATCGCCATGCTGATGAGACCCATCCGCCAGACGGGCATGATGATCAGCTTCGGTGCCCAGGCGGTGGCGGCGGGTGAGCGGATCTTCGATGTTCTCGACATCACCCCGGAGATCCAGGATGCTCCCGATGCTTACGACCTACCGCCGGTCCTGGGGCGGGTGGAGTATAGAAACGTCCAGTTTTCGTACGAGCCCGGCCGACCTGTGCTCGAGGACATCAATCTCACCGCCCGACCGGGAGAGACGGTGGCCATCGTGGGACCGACGGGGTCGGGTAAGAGCACCCTCATCCACCTTCTGCCCCGCTTCTATGATCCGGACACGGGCTCGGTGTCCATAGACGGAAACGACCTCCGCGATGTGAAGGTCCAGAGCCTGCGGAGCCAGGTGGGAATCGTCCTGCAGCACACTTTCCTGTTCGGGGCATCGATCCGGGAGAATATCTCTTACGGAAGACCCGATGCGGGCATGGACGAGGTGATCCGATGCGCCCGGATCGCCCAGCTGCACGACTTCGTGCAGTCACTACCCCTGGGCTACGAAACGCCTGTGGGCGAGCGCGGCGTGACCCTGTCCGGCGGCCAGCGGCAGCGGCTGGCGATGGCCCGGGTCCTCCTGACTGACCCCCAGCTGTTGATCCTGGACGAACCAACATCGAGCGTGGATGCCGAGACGGAGATGCGCATGCAGAAGGCCCTGTCGGCGGTCATGGAGGGCCGCACCACCTTCGTCATCGCACACCGTTTGTGGACCGTGCGCAACGCGGACAAGATCGTGATGTTGAAGAGCGGCACCATAGCAGAGATCGGTACCCATGAAGAGCTGGCAGCAGCGGGCGGATTCTACAGCGAGGTATACCAGACGGTGCTGCGCCCCGACGGTGAAGACGACGTGAAGGCAGGCGATGAACTGTGAGAGGCGGATTCCGACGGAGGATGATGTCTGCAGACCAGGAGGAGGATTTCAGCCTTAGCCAGCTGGACCGGAGGGCCCTGGGCCTGGTGTGGCGTTACGTACGGCCCTATCTCAGGACCCTGGTCATCTCCACGGGGGCCATGTTTGCGGTGACCCTGACCACCCTCGCCAGTCCCTACCTGACCAAGGTGGCCATAGACGATTTCATCATTCCCGGCGACCTGGCGGGACTGAACCTGGTGCTGCTGGTGCTGCTCTTGGTTTACGGCGTGAGCTGGTTGGCCTCCTACTGGCAGACCTACCTGTCGCGCTGGATGGGTGAGAACATCGTCAGCGATGTCCGCATCGACCTGTACGAGCACCTGCAGAAACTGCCGATCGATTTCTACAAGCGCAGCCAGACCGGTGACGTGATGGCCCGGGTGACTCACGATGTGAACGCCCTCGCCCAGCTGGTGACCAGCGGATTCGTTCACCTGCTGAACGACCTGTTCACCCTGGTCGGCATAGTCGTCATCATGCTCTACCTCGAGTGGCGGCTGGCCCTGATAGCCTTCACCACCATACCGATCATAGTGCTGGTGATGCGCATCCTGGGAGAGAAGATGCGCCTTGCTTACCGGGACGTGAGAGACAAACTTGCCGAGCTCAACGCTGACGTGGAGGAGAACATCTCGGGCATAAGGGTGGTGCAGGCCCTCAATCGAGAGGCCATCAACGCCGGTGAATTCAGCCGCCTGAGCTGGGAGAACCTCAAGGCCAACCTCAAGGCCGTCTCTGTCTTCGCCCTCCTCTTTCCCACCATGAATCTCAGCCGGGTGCTCGGCGAGGCCCTGGTGGTCTGGTACGGAGGGTGGGGAGTGATCCAGGGGATCATCAGCCTGGGAGTCATCATGGCGTTCCTCGGCTATGTCCGCCGTTTCTTCGCCCCCCTGGCCGATCTCAGCCAGATCTACAACACCCTGCAGTCGGCGGGAGCCTCCCTCGATCGCATAATCGAATACCTGACCATCGAGCCGTCGATCAGAGAACCCCGAACTCCCAGGAGACCTGAGGGCGGCTTCAAAGGCGAGATAACCTTCGATGGTGTGACCTTCGGGTACGAGGATACCCCGGTGATAAAGGATCTGAACCTGCGCCTGGAGGCCGGCGAGGTCTTCGCGCTCGTCGGTCCGACCGGAGCGGGCAAGACCACCGTCGTGAACCTTCTCGCCCGGCTCTATGACACCGATGAGGGTTCGGTGGCTTTCGACGGTGTGGACGTTCGAGAGATGTCCTTCGGCGACCTGCGCGGTGTCCTGTCCGTGGTTCCCCAGGACGTCTTCCTGTTCGACGCATCCGTCAGGGAGAATATCCGCTACGGCCGACCCGATGCCAGCGACGACGAAGTTGAGTGGGCAGCCCGGAAGGTTCACGCCCACGACTTCATCGTCGACCTGCCCCGGGGCTATGATACCCAGGTCGGCGAGGGAGGGGGGAGGCTCTCGGGCGGACAGCGGCAGCTGGTCTCCTTCGCCCGTGCACTCCTGGCTGACCCCACGGTCCTCGTACTCGACGAGGCCACTTCAAGCGTGGATGCTTACACGGAGATGTTGATACGCAAGGCCATGGATGAGCTGATGCAGGATCGTACCGCCCTGCTCATTGCCCACCGTTTCTCCACCCTGAAACGGGCAGACCGCATCGGCGTGATGCAGCAGGGTCGCCTGCAGACCGTGGGAACCCACGAGGAACTCATGGAGGAAAGCCCCCTCTATCGTGAGCTGGTGGAGAAGCAAAACGTGGTGGCGTAGATGAATCCGGGTGGGTCCGGGATCACCCGGGCCCACCCTTCACCCCCATCCCACTTGAGATCCCGTGCCCGTGGGTCACCAGGGGCGAAGTCCGACTGCCGTAATTACGGTGAACCCACCACGTGTCGAGAAAGCGGTCCCGCGCCTCGCACGGAGCTCGCTCGTCCGCTTCACCGTGCAGGCCGCGTACGCCAGGAGGGGGAAGCGAGGACCGCTCCGGGGTACTCCTGGACACCAGGGAACCCGTACGATGCCAGCAGTCAGAAGAATGATATAATGGAATGGGTGGACGATGTGCAGAGGGAGAGAGGGCTGCAGCCGGGCAGCCCTCCCCAGTGGGTAGCTCACGCGCCTATACCTCTTCGCCGTCGT
>PWUB01000190.1 GCA_003563755.1 Clostridia bacterium | reverse complement strand
CTGACTCCCCTCAGCCTCCGGAGTCAGTCACTCCGGCCTTTGATGTGGGTCCACCAACCTTCCGTACACGTTGCCTCTTGCCACTTCAGCTGAGCCCGCAACCACTGTGCCATCATCGCTGGGCACAAGACCCCCACTACCCTGATCATGAAGGGCACGCCAGGTTGCTCGGCCTGACACTTCCCCGACAACCCGCCGAGAAGCCAGCCACCGCCAGCACAGGTACGGCCAGTAGCATGAGAAGGGGCGATCCCGTTTTACCACACGGTCGCATTTGCTTTCCCTCCCTCGGTCGGACGGCAGGCACCAGTGCCGTACTCGCTGCGTACCACCCTCTGCTTACGGGTGATCCTCCTCCTCGCCATCATCCGGTTCATCGGGCATGCTCCTCACCTTCATGCCCGCGGCAGTGTAATAGAGGAAGACCGGCACTGAGAACACGAGGATGGGCACAACGCAGTCGTGACACGGGTCGATGAAGATGGGCAGGCTCAGACCCAGCAGCCATATGATCCATGATCGATCGCGCCTCATCATCTCTTCCATCTGCAGCCTGCGCAGTTTCGGCGACTCCGCTGGTTCTCCGGGTCCGATGGTGCCGTAATATACGATGAGGGCGGCTCCCAGCATCATGTATATCGGCATACATATCCGACATGGTCCAGTGGTAGAAAGCAGTATCCAGCCCACCAGCCAGAGGCCCGCTATCCGCCACATCCCGATGCCTCCTCCCTGGTCCCGATCCCCTCCGATGCCCGTCATCGATTCCAGGCACGGGCCTGAGGGTGCTACCTGCCTGCCTCAGGGCTCGCGTTCAGTGAAGGTCAATCTGAAGATACCCCGGTGTCTGGACTGCTCCCGTGGATCCCAACGGTGCATCTCGACGTAAAGCACGTTTTCCTCATCCGTTGGTTCCACCCACCAGGTGGAGATATCCGCTCCGTGCCATACCTTCGTGACGCCGGTTACCAGGTCCACCGAAAGCGGTGCTTTCCACTCCCTGAGGCCGTAAGCGGCCACCGGCAGTATGATCTCGTCATCACCCAGCCAGCGGGGCCGAGATGCAGCATGGACCTGGTGTGGTTCCAGGTCCATCCACTGTATCTGTTTCGAGACGAGACACAGAACGCCCAGCCGGCCGGCTTCTTCATCGATGAAGGCCAGGCGCTCGCCGTCGTGGGACCACACGGGCCAGTTCAGGTGCCCCTTCTCCTCGGTGAGCCTGGTGAGATCCCGGCTCTCCAGAACCTTCATGTACAGCTCGGTGTAGCCCGTGCGGTCGCAACGAAAGGCCAGCTGATTCCCGCAGGGTGAGACCGCCGGGGCAGAGTCGACGTCTTCCGATGTAACAAGCACCGACGACGGCATTGAGGCACCCGGCCTGGCCCAGACCGCGTGGATGTTCTGAGAGCCGTCCGTGGAGCGCAGGCAGAAAGCGATCCTGTCTCCATCGGGAAACCAGCCGAGGGTCTCCAACGCCTCAAACCGGGATCTTTCCTCCCCGCTGAACGCCTCCCACGTTCTGGCCGTCTCCAGCTCCAGGACCGTGATCGCCTGGCCGTCGATGGTGCCGATCCTGTCTCCACCCGGGGAAAGGACGAAGCCGGGAGCGTATGCAGCAGAGGAAGTCACCAACTCTACATCCGTGACCACGTAGTCAGACGCCGGAAGCTGGGCGAGGCCCTCCGGAGACCGTTGCAGGGCTGTACCCAGGATATCTTCCTGGATCATCCCGAAGTGCTCTTTGCATATCCCGTTCTCTGTTTCCCAGTGAGGGCTTGCTCTCGGAGCCGTAGCGTAGCCGACGACGGCCTCCCTCCCGAACCCGGAGAGCAGGTAGGCAGCCATACTCTGCCCGAGTGGTCCGGCCATGTTGGGGTGATTCAGAATTCCCACCGCGTCGACGCCGACGAGCTCGATGTGCTGCTGCCATTGATAGGCGGCCAGGCCGGCAAGGTGTTCCGTTCCCTCGCCCACCGCCTGGAAGTAATGCGCCAGCCCATCCACGATCCACAGCTGCAGCGGCGACCACGGATGCCGAGAGTTCAGCGTGAAACTGCCCTCATGGTGTGCCTTCTGATGAAGCAGAGCCCTCGTCATCTCCCCCCACAGCTCACCAACTCTGGGGGTGGGTGCCACCCGGATTCGCGAAAAGGGTGTCGTGTAGGTGAAGGGATCGGCCCTACTGGTGACCTCCAGCATGTCCCCGACGCGGCCGATGACGGTGTGAACTGGCCATGACTGGCCGAGGGCAAAGAACTCCGCAATCTCCTGGCGAGCCGCCCTGACAGTTTGCTCCAGATCATCCGCAATGGCCCCGTGCTCACGGGACACCCACAATGATGAACCGTCCTCCATGGCTGAAACCCAATAGCCAGGGGCTCCCAGGACCTCTTCCGGGGCTTCTTCCAGGAGACGAAGTTCGAACACATACTCACCCGGGTGGCTCTTCACATTCTCTCGGAACTCCTCCTCTCCTTCCGCTCGCACCGTCAGCTCGAACCAGTGATCGCCGCACTCAAACCGGTAGTGCTGCTCGAATACCATCACGGGCACGAAGAAAGCTGCATCGGGCATCCGTTCTTGGAATCTCTCGCCCGCCTGCCGGTCCACCAGGTTGGTTGTGCCGGAGCTACTCGCCTCCACCAGTTCCAGCCTTCCCGAACCAAACGTCTGGGAGAACCCGAAGATCCGCTCATCGCCGTCGTAGACCAGGTACGGCGCCGTCGCGGTCGCACCGCGTCTCGATACGTCCACCAACCGCCGGAATCGCTGCCCTCCGGCCCCGGCCTCTTCGAGACAGAGGACCCAGACTCTCTCATCCACTATCAACAGCAGGTCCTCCGCGTTGGCATCGAAGAGCACGTACGCCAGGTTCCCGCGAATCGCGCTGGATGCCATGACCCCCTCCCCGGGATCACCGGTCGTGAACCAGCAGCCGGCAGTGACGACACGGAGTATGAGGAGTGCAAAAAACGGTATGAGCCACCTGTTTCCCCTGGTGATGGCCTTGAGCACGGCCTCCCTCCTCTCCGGTGGTGGGCTCCGATCACTCTCCATCGGATGTTGCTGCCCGGCACGAGTGACCTCGGCTATTTTGGTCCATACTCCTCGAACGCGACCCTCATGAGCCGCCTGTAAGCCGAAGCCCAACCGCCGGCGAATTCCTCCGCTTCATGAGGCCGGGCTATGTCCCAGACCCTCGCCAGATACGCATCGTCACTGCCTGGAATCGGTATCACCCGCTGAAGAGCCTGCACCATGCCTCCCCAGAGCTTCTCCTCCCCGGTAACCAGGTTCACGGAGATCGTGGTGCGTACCTCGTCAGCGAGCACCGGCACCAGGATCTCATCGTCACACAGCCACTCCGGACGAGACATGGTCCAGGTTCGATACCACGGATGAAGGTCGTGGTAGGCGATGTCCCCGCTTTCGAGATCTATAACTCCCAGCAGGCTCACGTTATCCTCTCCGGGACACCTGGACTCAAACGCGATCCTTCCTCCCCCCGGTGACCAGCGGGGCCAGTGCTTGGGATAGGAACCATCCGTCAGCTGGGTGATCTCCCCGGTCGCAAGCTCCTTGAGGAACAGCTCCGAGATGCCCGTTTTCTCGGAACGAAAGGCCACCATCTCGCCGCAGGGTGATACCACACCCCCGGAATCGGTGCTGTCGGAAACCACTACCTCCTGGATCGTCCCGGGATCTGCAACGGTGAAGGCATACAGGTTCTGTTCGGTACCCTGTCTCGCCATGAACATGAGTCTCTCTCCGCAGGGGAACCAGCTCAGGGTTCCCATACTCGCGAACTCATGCTGACCATCTCCAAGGACGGTCTGCACCTCACCCGAGTCCAGGTCCATGACCATGATCTCTCCTCCCGACATGAAGGCCACGCGGTCCCCCTGGGGGGTGACGTCGGGAGTGACCGGACTGAGGCTCACGTCCGTCAGCAGCTCCCATTCGGATACCACGTAGTCCGGGAGCAGCCTCTCTGATACCTCCACGGGCTCCTCCAGGGCGGCCCGGAGTATCTCCGCCTGGGTCATACCGAAGAACTCGCGGGTCACATCGTCCTCGCGGTCCCATTCATCTCCGGCGTGAGAGCGCACAGTCAGCATGTACTCCATCATTCTATCGTTGCCGAACTCCTCCACCAGGTACAGGACCATGTACCGGCCCATGGGGTAGAACGCTCGAAGAGGACTCTCCTTGGCGAGAAGGGCCCGGATATTGTCAGGATCAAAGGACACCGGGTTGAACCGGTGCAGGGTCATCCCCTGGGATCTGAGGAGCTTCGGATAGTCGTAGTGGACCAGGGTATCGGGAAGAACCTCAAAACACACGGCCAGTCCCTCGACGGCCCATGTTGGAACGCCCACCAGGGACATGCCTCTTTCCAGCAGTGCGTGGATGTGCACAGCGTGGGTGAGCTCGTGGCGCAGCCACCGTGTGGGCGGTGGTCCAGGACCCGCGAAGGCAAACCGGGCTTGTGGTACGTAGCCCGACAGAGGAGCGCCGTCAACCCTGTAGCGAAGCAGCTGATCCTCTCTGTCACCGACGGTAATCGTCCAGGGCAGCCGATATCCTGGATCAAATACCTCGTCCAGGAATGACAGTGCGTCCTCCACGGTTTGCTCCCCCTCCCGCCGCTCTTCCGCGTCCCACCCGTCCGGATGCCAGATTGTTATCCTTTCGTCCACCAGCAGGCTGTCGTGCCCCGGAATGCTTACCCCGAGTTCGGCACTATCATCTTCGATCTTTTCCATGCGGAAGGTGTACCGGTGGGTGTTACTGCGGCGGTTGAACTCAGAATCTGTAGTAAGTCGGTACCAGGTGCCGTCGTGCTCGAGCGCCAACTGCTG
>PWUB01000349.1 GCA_003563755.1 Clostridia bacterium | reverse complement strand
CTCATGGATCCTGTATACACCGGAAAGGCCATGTCGGGAATGATGGACCTCCTGAAGGAAGGAGTCTTCGACGATACCGAGGCTGTCCTGTTCTTTCACACCGGTGGGGTCCCGGCCATTTTCGCCATGGCCGAACACTTCCAGCGGTTATGGGTTCCGGCCGATGAGAGGGCTCGACGTTCCCTGGCTGCCTGGGGCGGCTCTGCCGCACGAAGGCCCCTGCCGTCCCCAGGTTACTATTGTCCCGGGTCGTATTCCCGCAGTACGCTCATGGTGGCGGCACCGACGTTTTCATATCCGAGAAGGCGGTGGGGAGACTCGATTTCCACCCATCCGAACTGTCCTGCGCCCTTTAGCTCCACCTTCCACGCCTCGATGGTTCCCACGCCCGTGTCCAGCAGCTCCCTGCCCACCACCTCCACTTCAACCTGGGCCTTCGTCGCTGAACGGGTGACGATCAGGTCGAGGGATGACCTGAAGCCCTCCGCCAGCGGCAGGGCCCGCAGCAGCATCGTGAACTGCTCATTGTCGAAGTAGGAACCCGTCGGGAGCTTCACCTGGTGGTCGGATTTCTCCCCGGCCCTCAGCGCCCCGATATCAACAGAATCATCACCGTAGGTGGCGGTGTAGGTGACCTCGGTTCCGCCGGCCTTCACCGAGTATTCAACCACCGACGGCGTGAGTGTTCGGGCATCGCAGTGGATGTGCACCTCCTCGGTGAACTCCGGCACCTCGGTGCGCGAGACCAGCCGCCAGTATCCGTCGACGAGGTCCGCCTCCAGGGTTATGGTGCCCACCGCTTCCCCGTGCTGGGTCAGCTGCAGCACACTCACCTCTCCGGACCTCCATGGGACGCTGATTTCGATCTCCTCGGACGGGCTGCAGCCGACGGCGAAGATTAGAGCCGAGGTGCACACCAGGACGATGAGCAGTTTCTTCACGCGGTGTCTGAGCATGATCTCACCCTTCTCTTTTGAGAATCCATACCAGGTATGCGATGGCCGCCATCGATACCACCCATATGTAGGCCAGGACCCAGGGGTAAGCTGCGAGACCCGCCCGGAAGAACAACACGGAGGCGTTGAGCAGGACGTGGTATCCGGATACGAGGGCGGTCCACAGCACCAGTCGTCCCACGCCCTTTCCCCACGCTCCCTGCAGCACCACGCCGGTGAGGGCGGTGTGAAAGGCGACCACGGCAGCCCGCTCGGAGAGGGCAGGCAGTGCAGTGACCAGGGTTATCTCGGGGTACACGAAGACGGAGGAGGCGACGATCCAGGCCTCCATCGCTCCGTAGCCTGCTCCCACCAGGACACCGACACCCACCGCGGCCCTTCGCCCGCGAAGGACCGCACCGCCCAGCCGGAGGACGATGATGGCGATGACTACTTTGACCGGCTCCTGGACCAGGCCTGAAATGGCCACCGCCGGTGCGGAAAGAACCAGGGTTTTCGCCGTGCGGAGGTTGGCCACCATCCAGCGGCTGACTGTCGTCTGCAGCGGCACCTGAACCGCCGCGATCGAGGGCGCGAAGGCGAGGGCCCCGAGGACGAAGGAGGCAGCCAGGGGGATCGGGGGCACGCGCAGATCGCCCTCCCCCGCGCGTGAGCGGAGAGCCCACCTGACGAGGAAGAGCCACGCCACCGTGATCAGGGCGGTCACCAGGAGGCCGCGCCATTCCAATCCCGACCACAGGCCGGTGGTGCTGGACCAGTCCATCTCAATACCCTCCTTTGCCCCCAAGCTGGGCAGGGGTCATCCTACCTGATTGTACTACAGGATCTCCCCCGACACAGCACCCAGGGTGCACGCACCTGGCGTCGGCGTGAGATCTTTCCGTACGGTTACAGGCAGAATGCGGCTTGACAGGGATAGCTTCACTCTCTATACTGTGCATAATCTTCAAAGCATCGTCGATGACCGGGAGAAGTACGCTGCACACGTTCATCCCAGAGAGCCGGCGGCCGCTGGAAAGCCGGTGGTGCACCGCAGCCGAATGGCCCCGTGAGATGCGCAGGGAAATCCCCAGGGGAGAGTACCTGTTGCCGGCGGTCCCCGTTAACAGGACCAGGGTATCACTGCCGCACCGTCGGCGGTCGTACCTGGACGAGCCGGGTCTGTGAAAGCACAGACCAACTGGGGTGGCACCGCGGAGGATGACCTTTCCGTCCTGAGATGGGAGGTCGTCCTTTTTTTGTTTGGGGACGTTTGCCGGATGCATTGGGAAGGGGAGAGAGGATTGTCGCACACGACGGAGATGGTGGAGGAGGCCAGGAATCTCCTGGCGGCCCTCGTCAGGGCCGATACCAGCAACCCCCCCGGCGATGAATCGCCTGCCGCCCGGGTCCTGACGGATTACTTCGACGACAGCGGGATCCCGTACCGGCTCTTCGAGGCGGAGGAGAACAGGACCAACGTGTACGCCGAGCTGGAGGGAGGGCCCCTGCCTCCCCTGTACCTGGTCTCCCACCTGGACGTGGTGGGAGCGAGAGAAGCCCCCTGGCGCCACGATCCTTTCGGTGCGGAGATCATCGATGGGCAGATGTGGGGTCGGGGCACCGTTGATACCAAGGGCATCACGGCCATGCATGCAGTGACCGCCGCCTCCCTGGCACGCTGCGGCCGCGAACTCAGGCGTCCCCTGGTGTTTCTCGCGACCGCCGATGAGGAGCGGGGAAGCACCCTGGGCATGCAGCACCTGATCTGTCGTCATCGGGAGCTGTTCCGGCCCGGAACCGCCCTCACCGAGGGAGGGGGATTCAGTTTGACCGTGAACGCCCAGCGGTTTTACCTCCTGGACTCAGCGCAGAAGGGCAGGGCCCGTGTCCATATCCGGGCCTCTGCAGAGACCGACGGGCACCAGGGACACGCCGCCTCCACACCGGTGGAGCTGGTAGCCCGGGCGACTGTCGCCCTGTGCCGGCGTTCTCTGCCGGCGCGCCTGACTCCAACGGCCCGGGAGATGTTCGTCCGCGTGTCGGAGGCCCTGGGCATCGACTCCGCTCCTCTGGGGGCATCGTCGGGTCAGCAGGAGGCCGCGGTCTGCGACGTCCTGGTCGCCTGCGGTGACCCGATGCTCGGTAGGTTGTTGAGGGATGCCTCGGAGAACACGTTCAGTGCCAACTACGTGTGCGGGGGAGAGGACATTCGACGCCCCCCACGGGAGGCGGAGGTGGGTCTGGGCTGCCGCCTCCTTCCCGGTATCGACCGGGGCAGCCTGGACGACTTACTCGAGAGGCGGCTCTCGGGGCTGGGGGTGAGCTGCTGCGCGTCCGGGTTCCGGGGGGGCTACGATGCCGGGGTGGACGGGGAGCTTTTGCATGTGTGCCGGGAGGTCATCGGTGATCTGGATCCAGCGGCCGAAGTGCTCCCGTTTTACGCCATCGGCAACACCGACAGCAGATTGCTCTACGACCAGGGGATCACCAGCTACGGCTTCGCCCCGATGAAGGGTTTGAGCGTTGGGCAGGCCGTCGAGCGGGCCCACGGGGTGGATGAGAGGCTTCCCCTGGAGAGCCTGGAGTTTGGGCTGCAGGCGACCCTGGAGATAGCGCGGAGGTTCTGCCTGGCCCAGAAAGGAAAGGAGAGCGATACTCGTGTCACAGTTGATTGAGCTGCGAAGTCTTGTTCTGATCATATCTGCCTGTGTCATCCTCACCCTGGCTCTCGGCGGCTGCGGTGGAGAGGGGGCCCGTGAGACGCCGGAGCCCGATGAACCGGACATCCAGGAGGTGAGCTCCGGCGGCACCGTGACCGTGGCCATGAGCAGCGATCCGGAGAATCTCAATCCCCTGATCCTGCCCACCGCCGTCGCGCGGGTTCTGTTCGATTTGGTCTTCAACGGCCTGGTGAGGGCGAATGCCCAGCTGGAGCTGGAGGCGGACCTGGCGGAATCGTGGACGGTGTCCGAAGACGGTCGGACCGTGACCTTCACCCTGCGCGAGGGTGTTACCTTCCACGACGGGGAGCCCCTGACCGCCGAGGATGTGGCTTTCACCCTGAAGAGCATGGCCCATCCCGACTACATGGGAGGGCAGTTCGGGCACGTGCAGACCATCCTCGGGGCATCTGAGTACCGGGCGGGGGAGGCCGATGATGTGGAGGGTATCGAGGTAGTCGATGATCACACCATCGCCATCACCACCGTCGAGCCCGATGCTTCCATTCTGGTCAGCGTGTCCCTCGGCGCCATCGGGGTGCTTCCGAAGCACATCCTGGGCGATGTGTCCCCCGGAGAGTGGCAGACCCACGAGTTCAACCGGGCCCCCATCGGCAGCGGGCCCTTCCGGTTCGCCGAGAGGGAGGCTGACAGTCACATCGTGCTGGAGGCCTTCGACGACTACTACGCCGGGCGTGCCAACATCGACCGGCTGGTGTTTCGAATCGGAGACACCCGGGCCATGATGGCAGCCTTCATGAACCAGGAAGTCGATGTCATAGAGGTTCCCATGGACGAGCTGGACCTCATCGAGGGACAGCCCTTCGCCCAGGTGGTGGTGCACGACCGAATGCGGTTCAACTACATCGGGATGAACAACCTGCACCCGGTGTTCTCCGACGTACGGGTGCGGCAGGCGGTGGCCCTGGCGGTGAACACGGAGGCCATAACGGCAGCCGTCACCCACGGCCACGGTGTACCGATCACCGTACCCTATTACCACGGCTCCTGGGCCTATCCCCAGGATTTCGAGGGCTGGGGGTATGATCCGGACCGCGCCCGCGAAATGCTGGATGAAGCGGGCTGGGTGCTCGACGGGGATATCAGGGTCAGGGACGGGGTGACCACGGAGGTGAGGTGGAACCACGCATCCGGTGACGAGGCCAACAGGATAGCGGCCATGGTCCAGCAGGACGTGGAGGATGTCGGGTTTCGGCTGGATGTGCAGGCGGTGGACTTCGCCACCAT
>PWUB01000301.1 GCA_003563755.1 Clostridia bacterium | reverse complement strand
GTACGACGGCACGACGTTCAACCGCATCCCCCCGGAGGAGCTTACGCCCGAGGCTGCAGAAAGGGCATTGAGGATGATCCGCGATCATTATCCCGGGTTCCCCTACTACCACCTGGACGCCGACGGTGGTCTGGAGCCCCTGCTTGGAGTCAGGGACCTGGTGGAATCGGTCTTACAGTTCGGCTCCTCGGCTGGCCTGGCCCTGGCCCTGGATTCCGAGGTGGTTCGAAGGCGGATGGATGAGTACGGAGGACTCATGGATGAGGGGGCGTTCCCCGACATCGGCCTCGAACGGGCCCAGCTGCGGCCGGGGAGCCTGGAGCTGTCGATGAGCGACGGCCGCACCACAGTCCTCGAGCTGGATGCGACCGGCATACTGGGTGAGGTCCGGCTGGACGGGGGCGATGGGCTGGCTCTCACCGGGCGTTCCCTGCAGATCGTCGCCCTGCCTGCGGACGGCGGCACCCCGTACGTGAGCCACGAGCTCACTCCCGAGGAACTGCCCCACGTGGGTATCGCCGATTTCGTCATCGCCGATGTCACCTCGGACGGGATGGACGAGCTGCTCATATCTTCCCGTCACGGTCCGGCCAGGATATACAGACCGGCTTCCGAGGGGACCTGGGAGGTCCTGTGGTCCGCCCGCCCCGACGACACGATCTTTCGGTTTGAGACGGTGATAGAGGGCGATCCTCCCCTCATAGTGGCGTCAGATCCCAGCCGAATCAGGGATTACCCGCTCCGCTATCTCTCCGGGTACCACCTCACCGGGGCGGGACTCACCGCCTCCTGGCGCACCATGGTCACCCTGGTGGACGTACGAACGGGGGATGTATTCGGTGATGGGCGTACGGCCCTGGTGGGCAGCAGGTACGGAGAACACGAGTTCTGGGTGTTGGTACCCCACGGGCTGCCCGTGACCGGTGCCCTGTGGGCCCTCACGGCGGCACTGGTCCTGTTCCTCGTTTTGGAGAGGAGGCGCTACCATGGGTTCTAGGCTCACCACCGTCATCATCATGCTGACCCTGCTGGCGGCAGCGGGGGGCTGTGGTTACACCTACCCGTCCGCCCCTGTGCCTCGGGGCGAGGTCCCGGCCGTGCGGGAGACGGAGCCCGTAGCTGCCGATGACTTCGGTGACATCGTCTCCGCGGCCGCCGCGGCCACCCGGGGAGAGGACAGGTTCTGGTACACGGGCTGGATCGCCAGCTTCGTCGGAAAGCGCCAGGTCAACAGCATGTTCGACGGCACGGTGTACGCTCCCGGGGGCTATATAGCCAACGTGCGGGTGGTTGGCAATCCCCTCCGGGTCGCCCGCTGGGAGGGAGAGCTGTTCGTTGAGGAGGGGGACAGCTGGCGACGGGCGGGGACGACAGCCGAGGCCTACGACCCCTTTTTCGCCTTCGAGGATCTCTTCGCCTCGGCGCGGGATGTTGTTGCCGCAGGAGCTGAGCCAGTGCTGGGGGTGATGTGCCTGGTTTACGAGGGCCGCCTGGACCCGGAGGTCTTATCGGGTGTTCCGGCGGGTCGGGAGGAGCTCTTCGGGGATTCCGACACCCTGTTCAGGTTGTGGATCGAGAGGGACAGGGGACGCATAATGCAGTTCACCGTGGATTTCCAAATGGATCTTGTGGGCATGGGGATCCTGGGCCAGGAAGTGTTCTTCCGCTTCTACCGGTTCGGTGACCCCGCGGTAGAACCCGTCGATGTGCCGAGGATCGAACGATACCTCCGGGAGGACTGAACCCGTCAGGGGACGGGCGAGTCCACGCCCACCCGGAACCACCTACTCAAGATCTTCTCCCTCTCAAAACCCCGTGCAGTGTGGAGGTTGAGGGCTTGTTCGTTGCTGCTCACCACGTTCAACCTGACCTGGGTGCAGCCGGCGCGGTACAGGCGCCGGATCAGTCGGACGAGGAGGTCGCCTCCGAAACCGTGCCCCTGGCAGGAGGATGTCGCCCGCACAACGTTGCCTGGCCGCGGTTGGGCGCCGGGAGCCGGTTGTGAAAACGGAGCGACGGGGAGATACAGGGTGGATAGTGAGCCTGGCCGTCCATCCGGACCACCGCTCAGCAGGACCGGCGTGAGGGAGCTGATGAAACCTCACATCGCCGCGGGGCTGTACGTGGGAGCCGGTGAGGCCCTCGGTGTCTACCGCCAGCTCGAATAGGTCACTGCGCTGCTCTTGGGAGAGATCGCTGAATCGCCTGATCACGGGGATAGTTTCCCCTCCTGGAGGTCTGATACCCCCGGGTCAGAAACCACCGTCGGTAAGCTGATCGAGAAGATGGGCCAGCTGTCCGGCCTGCTGCTCCCGGTGGTAGATCCGGGGCAGCTCCCGGTGGGCGCCGCGAAGTTCGTCCGCTTCCCACCGCCGGTACAGCTGCACCAGGTGTTCGCCCAGGAGAGATACATCATCGGGGTCCGCCAGGTGAGACTTCCCGGTGGACTCCAGGATATCGCGGGCCTCCCCCGGCAACAGGGTGCCCACCACCGGTTTTCCCAGGGCCATGTACTCGGATATCTTACCCGGTATGTATTCTCCCGCCGTCGGCGCGGTGTCGCCGATCATCATGAGGGCATCGGCTCCTGCCATCAGCGAGAGGGCCCTTCGGTGGGGCAGGGGGCCCAGTACCTCCACCACGTCCTCGAGACCGAGTTCACGCACCAGGCGGGCGTGATCGTCGCGGCCGGGATAATCGAAGACCCCGGCGAACTGCAGGCATATCGCGTCCCGGGGGATGTGTCCCGCCTCCACCGCTCCGGCAAGGGCCCGCAGCAGGGGAGCCGGAGTTCTCCCGGGATACAGGATTCCGGCGTAAGCCAGGGTGAACACGGCTTCGGTGTTTTTATCACGGGTGAGATCGCGGTAGTCCGCGGGATCCAAGCCGTTGTAGATGAGGGTGGGTGGTGGCCGCTCGGGATATCTCTCCGCAAAGCGCCTGCAGAAGGCCCGCGTCACGGTAGTCACCGCGTCGGCAGCCTGGATGACCCGGCTTTCGAGGCGCTCCTCCCTGCGCTGTCTCGAGGGGGGCAGCGAGGAAAAATGCATATTCCCCACCCACGGGTCGCGAAAGTCAGCCACCCACGGCACCCCCGAGGAAGACTTGATGTCAAGGGCCACCAGGTGGTTGGTATTGGGACCGGAGGTGGAGAACACGGCATCAAAGGACATCTCGTCCAGCAGGCGCCTGCCGGTGCGTGCTGCGGGCCGGCGCCATATCGCCTGTTCGTCCGGGATCAACCACCTTTCTCGCATCCAGTGCATGACCCGCCGCGCCGCCCGCCTCACCGTTCCCTGTGGGGCGGCTGCCCCTTCCAGACTCTCCGATGGACGCACCGATGATCGGGCTTTCGACATGAGATTCCTCAAGATGCCCGGTTCGGCGGCGCGGTGGATTCGGGTCGAACAGGACAGCATGTCGAGGAGCCCCGGATCCTGGATGGCTTCACCGCCCGATGGATCCACGGTCAGAATGTGGGGGTTCCACCCGAACCCGGGCAGGTAGCGGGCCATCTTGACCGCCCGCTGAACGCCGCCTCCACCGATGGGCGGAAACAGGTAGCTCACGATCAGCACACGACGCCGTACCGCGTCCCTTTGGGGGGCGCTGGGGGGCGGGGTGAAATCGGCCTCGGGGGCACACCGTCCGTCTGCGTTCATCATCGATCAGATCCTCCACACGGTGGCATCGCCCATGGACCCGCGCGGGATGACATCCCGGGTATCGATGAGTATAGGATGAGGTGCCATGGCTGCGCAGACTTGTGCCCAGTCCAGCCGGTCGAAAGCCTCCTGGCGGGCGGCCAGGATCACCGCGTCGGCACCGGTGATGCATTCTGGCAGGCTCTCCACCCGGTGAGGGGTGGCGTCCGGTACCACCGGATCGTGGGCCCTGACCCGGGCCCCGCGGCGGTCAAGTTCCTCGATGAGCTCCAGGGCGGGGCTGTGCCGCACATCGCTGGAGTAGTCCTTCATCGCGTACCCGAGGACCCCCACCGTCGCTTCCTTGAGTTTTTTGCCCGCGCGGTGGAGTAGATCCTCGAGGACGTCGACCAGGTGAGACGGCACCCCGTCGTTGATCGAGCGCGCCATCACCGACAGGGGGAGATCCACTCCCAGCTCCCTCGCTCGCGGCAGGAGGTAGTAGAGGGCGTTGGGCAGGCAGTAGCCTCCCACGCCGGGGCCGGGGGTGAGGAGGTTGACCCGGCGGTGGGTGTTGGCGATCCTTATCATCTCGTAGGTGTCAATATCGAAGGCCTCGCCGAAGCGGGCGAACTCCTGGGCCAGGGCGATGTTAATGTCCCGTTGGAGGTTCTCGAGGATCTTGGCCGTTTCCACCACCCGGATATCGCTGACGTGAATGGGTGCCTCGGTCACCAGCTGCAAGAGATCCACGGCGCGGTTGATGCTGGCCTCATCGATCCCCCCCACTGCCAGGGGCATGTTCACGAACTCCTCGAAGGCCCGTCCCTCCGCTATGCGTTCGGAGCTGTAGGCGAGGCGAAAACCCGGGCCCGCGGTCAGGCCGCTGGCCTCTTCGAGAAGGGGCCTGACCGTTTCCTCCGTGGTGCCCGGGATGACCGTGCTGCGCAGAAGGACCAGGTCACCCTCCTTCAGGATCCCGCCCACCGAGCGGCATGCTGATTCGAGGTGAGACATGTCCGACTCGCCGTCTTCGATGGGAATCCCCACCGTGATCACGTAGTTGCTCACGGACGAACGGGAGTACTCCGTGGTGGCAGTGAACCGGCCCGAGGCGAGCGCTTCCCGCAGTATGTCCCCTATGGTGCGTCCGCTGTAGGATTCCTGCAGGGGAGTAATGCCCCGGTTGATGCTCTCGACCAGCCCCTCGTCTGTGTCAATTCCCGTGACTTGGCAGCCTCTCATGGCGTAGCTCAGGGCGAG
>PWUB01000355.1 GCA_003563755.1 Clostridia bacterium | reverse complement strand
TTCGAACCCACGGAGGGCAGAACCCTCGACGGTTTTCAAGACCGTTCCGATCAACCAGACTCCGGCACCCCTCCGCTTGTGCTACGATATCCATTGTACCGGATTCTGATTTATCATCAAGCCCGCAGGCTCTCTATCAACTGGCGTCCACCCATGTAGGGACGCAGAGGCTCGGGTACAGTGACAGTACCATCGGCGTTCTGGTAGTTTTCCAACACCGCCGCGATCACCCGTCCGACGGGAAGTCCGCTTCCGTTGAGAGTGTGAACGAACTCCGGTCTCGCGTCCTCGGCCCTCCTGAATCGAATTCCGCTTCGTCTCGCCTGAAAGTCCGTGAAATTGCTGACCGACGAAATCTCCACGTAGTCTCCGTAGCTCGGCATCCATACGTCGAGATCATACTTCTTCGACTGCCCGAAACCGGTATCTCCCGTGCACATCAGCATTACCCTGTACGGCAGATCCAGCATCTTCAGCACCGTCTCCGCATGGTTGACGATTTCTTCCTGGGCATCATACGACCTCTCAGGTTCGGTGTAATGCACCAGCTCCACTTTGTCGAACTGGTGCTGACGTATCAGGCCGCGGGTGTCGCGTCCTGCTGCGCCGGCTTCAGATCGAAAACAAGGCGAATAGGCGACGAACTTCATCGGTAGATCGTCAGCCCTGAGGATCTGCCCGCGGCACAGGTTCGTCACTGGAACCTCTGCAGTGGGAATCAGGAAGAAGTCGTACTTCTCCACGTGAAAAACGTCATCGGCGAACTTCGGGAGCTGCCCGGTGCCGACCATGGACTCACGGTTGACGAGGAAGGGCGGATAGATCTCCTGGTAGCCGTGCTGGTCCACATGCAGGTCGAGCATGAAGTTGATCAGGGCACGGCTGAGTCTCGAGGCATCACCCCTGAGGATGTTGAACCTGGAACCGGCAATCCTCGCGGCTCCCTCGAAGTCTATGACACCCAGCGCGACTCCTATGTCCCAGTGTGCCTTCGGCTCAAAGGAGAACGACCGGGGCTCCTTCCAGCGCCTCACCTCAACATTGTCATCCTCATCAACACCGAAGGGCACGTCCGGGTGAGGTACGTTGGGTATGCGGAGTACGTCGCTGTTGATTGACCCCTCCAATTCGGACACGGTTTCATCCAGTGCGGCGATCCTGTCATTGACCCGTCTCACCGCCTCAATGAGCTCTTCCGCGTCTTCACCCGCCTGTTTGCGACGGCCTATTTCCTTCGAGGCGCTGTTTCGTTCCGCGCGCAGCGACTCCAGTTCCTGTAGGTATTCGCGCCAGCGTTCATCGCGCTCGAGCAGTCCGTCTATATCCACCTCGTCTTCACCCTTGAGCCGGATAGCCTCCTTGACTACTTCCGGCTGGCTCCGGATAAACCTCATATCAAGCACGCTCATCACCTCCAAAAGCGTTTTCTTCATCCGCTTGTATCTTGAGTCGCCTCAGCTGCTCCTCGAAGGGCGGTTCCACGACCCCACGCTCGGTGATTATCGCCGTGATCAGGGACGCGGGAGTTATGTCAAAGGCGTAGTTGACCGCGTCCACCATGTCCGGTGCGATACGTCTGCCCATGAACTCCGTTACCTCGCTGCTGTCACGACGCTCGATCTCTATCCCCTGGCGGTCGGGAACCTCACAGTCGAGCGTTGAGATCGGCGCGGCGACGTAGAAAGGAATCCCGTTGTCGCGTGCAGCCAGTGCCAGCAGATAGGTACCTACCTTGTTCGCCGTGTCACCGTTGGCGGTGATGCGGTCTGCTCCGACCACAACCGCGTCCACCTCACCCTTGCTCATCATGACGCCCGCTGCACTATCCGCCAGCAGACGAACCGGTATTCCTTCCCTGGACAGCTCCCAGGACGTCAATCTCGCCCCCTGCAGGAAGGGTCGGGTCTCGGTGGCATAGACACTGATGTTCATCTCCGCTTCATGGGCGAATCGGATCACCCCCAGAGCGGTACCGTATCCCCCCGTGGCGAGGGCTCCCGCGTTGCAGTGAGTCAGCACCCGGTCCCCGCTGGAGAGGAGCGCAGCTCCGTGCCTACCGATCTCCCGGCAGCACTGCACATCGTCGGCGTGAATACGCTGTGCGCATTTCAAGAGCCCGGCGTACAGATCGGAGGCTGAGCCGTCCTCGGCCACGATATTCGCAGCTGCTTGCAGCTGCCGTCTCACCGCCCAGCCCAGGTTGGAGGCCGTGGGCCTGCTCGCATCCAGCTGGTTACCCACCCGCAGTAGATGATCCATGTACTCCTGGCTCTTGGTACCGATCCCGCCGCGCACGTGTTCTCCTTCAGCGCCTGCCTCACATCGCTCTGAGTGGACCAGCTCCAGGGCGCCCAGGACCATTCCGTAGGCCGCCGTCACCCCAATAGCAGGTGCCCCGCGCACCACCATGTCCTTGATGGCGGCCGCCACTTCATCGGCTCTGCGGTAGCAGTTCCATCTCTCTGTCTCCGGCAAAAGCCTCTGGTCGAGAAGCTGCAGGTACCCGTCCTCACGCCACCTCACCGGTGTCAGCATCAGTTTCTTTCTCCCTTCACCTTCGCGGCACGCATCAAGTAGTCGATCTTGGCCAGGTTCTCCAGAATCTCAGCACGAAACAGGGCCTGTCGGGGATTCGAACCCCAGGTGACCCCTCCATGACCCCGGAGGATGATCGCCGCTGCACCCGATTTCACAGCCAACGCCGACGACTGGGCGGCCAGCTCGGGGCTGCCTGCAGGTAGACGCTTGACCACCGGTATCTCTCCCCCGGGCGCAACCGCATCCAACTCGGGCATCTCAATGAGCGGACGCCATGCTTCTGCACCGGTCTCACCGGCGAGGACCGTCCATGCTCCGTGGTAGTGAAGCACTGATCCCACAGCGCACAGGACCTCGTAGATGCCGCGGTGCAGTTCTGCCTCGATGGAAGGCGCCCTCTCCTCGCCAGGCATCACCGGGTAGCGTACGAGATGTGAGGCGGTGAGATCCCCCGTGGAGGTTCCCGAGGCTGAGACCATGATCACAGTTGGATCGTTCTGCACCCTCATGCTGATATTGCCGGAGGTTCCGGGCGTAAGCCTCAACCCGTAGGCGCGCCGCGCGACACTGACAGTCTCCGTAAGCAGATCATCGTAGCCCATGACCGTCTCCCTTCGGAAAAACAAAACTCGTCCCCGAAGGGACGAGCTGGTTGCCCGCGGTGCCACCCCATTTAGCCCGGACCATGCCGGACTCTCCTCGCTGGATGATATCGGATCCTGACCGTCCGGCTTACGGCTGGGCCCTCACCGGAGCCTTCCAGGTGGAACGTGCCTCCCCTACCATGCCGGTTCTCAGCGTCCCGGCTCTCTGTCGATGGCGAAGCGACACCGCCTGTTCATCGGCATCCTCTCTCAGTGTGCCCTCCAATATACCCTAAGTGTACCCCCGGGTGCAAGCCGGTTCATCACCCTCCGGATCCGCCGCTTTCCCGGAACCGGGCGTAGGCCCTCCACAGCTCATCACGCCCGGGCGGTGGGAGCACGGTACTGGTCTCGCCGCCGCCGGGAAGGCTTCTCTTCAGCACCACCTGTGGATCCTCGGTGAACTCACCTATACTCTGGGCCGGTATTCCCGCGTCCGACAGCGCCTGTACGACCGCTGAGTCCCGGCTTGCGGCAATCAAGAGAGCTCCGCTCGAGATCAACCTCAGCGGATCCAGGTCCATCGCAGCACAGATCTCCCTGGTGGCCTGGGTCACGGGGATCCGGTCTTCATGCAGGACCGCTCCGCGCTCAGCTGCAGCCGACATTTCGTAGACAGCACCCAGGACACCGCCCTCTGTAACGTCATGCATGGCCCTGGCTCCCGACTGGGCAGCCACTCGTGACTCGGCGATGACGCTGATATCGTCTCCGAGCTCGGCCGCCTCGGCCAACACGTCCTCTCCCACTCCCCGTTCCAGCAGCACATCCTCGAAATCCGCTGCCAGGATGGCGGTGCCCTCGATCCCGGCACTCTTGGTCAGGATGATCTGGTCGCCCGCCTCGGCGGAGGAGCTCCGGATCGGCCAGTGGTGGACGCCGTCGAAGGCCTTGCCGACGGCCGTGGCGCACAGGATGGTCTGCGTGACGTGGGGCACAACCTCCGTGTGGCCACCGATGATCTCGACCGAGAGATCACGCGCCGCCTCGTGGGCCTGCTCCATGATCTCCTTGAGGTCGGCTGCCCGGGCGTGGGTGGGCAGTATAATGGTGAGAAGCACTCCCACCGGCTCCGCACCGGATGCGGCCACATCATTGCACGATACAATCACCGCCAGGCGCCCGGCATCCGCCCCGGCGGCCGTTATGGGATCGGTGGAGATGACCACGTCCCTGCCCCCGAAGTCGAGGACACTGGCATCCTCGCCGAAAGCGGCTGGTACCAGCACCTCATCCCGCCGGCTTCCCAGGTTCTCGAGGACCAGTGATCTGAGCAGCCCCGCCGGTATCTTGCCCGTCTGCAAGTGTATCTCCCTCCCGTTCATCAGGCCTGCACTTGCACCTCTTCTTCATCCTTTTCCGAACCGTTGTCCCTCGCCACCAGGGGAGCCACGGAGACAACACGATCTTCCTCACCCGGCCGCATGACCATCACACCCTGGGTGTTACGGCCGAGCCTCGATATCGAATCCACGGACACCCTGATGATAACTCCGCGTACGGTGACCAACATGATCTCGTTGCCCGGCTTGACCACCTTCGCCCCGACCACGGGTCCTATGCGGCCTGTCATCTTTATGGTGCGCAGCCCCTTGCCGCCGCGGCCCTGGGCCCGGTACTCCTTCATGGAAGTCCTCTTACCGTAGCCGCTCTCGGTGACGACCAGTACGTCGGCATCGTCATCCACCGTTTCCATGGCCACGACGGAATCGTCCTCGTCGAGCTTTATACCGATAACACCCCGCGCCGGGCGGCCCATGGGACGAACATCGTCCTCATGAAAACGGATGGACTGTCCGCCTCTCGTCACCATGAGAATCTCGCGATCTCCGTCTGTCATCTTGACCCCGATCAGCTGATCAGTGTCGGTGAGGGTGAGTGCGACCAGGCCGCTGCGCCTGGGCGAAGCAAAGTCTCCCAGCTTCACCTTCTTGACGTACCCCCGTTCGGTGGCCATGAAGATGTGCCCACCTCCGTCGAAGTCCTGAAGGGAGATGACGGCGGTGACCCTCTCCCCCGGTTCGATGTGAATCAGGTTGATGACGGCGGTGCCGCGGGAACGCCTCGTTCCCTCCGGTACCTCGTGGGCCCTGAGACGATACACCTTGCCTGCATTGGTGAAGAACAATAGGTAGCGGTGAGTGCCGGTGATGAACATCTGTTCCACGAAGTCATCTTCCTTCGTGGTCATCCCCAGTATGCCCTTGCCTCCACGGCGCTGACGGCGGTAGGTGTTGACCGGCATCCGCTTGACGTAACCCTGGTGGCTCAGGGTGATAACCACATCCTCCTCGGCGATGAGGTCTTCGGTGTCGATCTCGCCCTCCCTGGCGATGATCTGGCTGCGCCGTTCGTCACCGAAGGTCTCCGTTATCTCCTCGAGTTCCTCTCGGACTATGTCGTAGACCATGCTCTCATCGCCGAGAACCGCCCGGTAGTACTCGATGGTCTCGAGGAGTTCATCGTACTCCGCCTTCACCTTCTCGCGCTCCAGGCCCGTGAGGCGCTGCAGGCGCATTTCCAGGATCGCCCTCGCTTGTTTGACGGTGAACTCGAAGGTCTCCATCAGCCGATCGCGGGCTATCTCCACCGTTCGGCTGGACCTTATGACGTTGATGACGCGATCGATGTCATCGAGGGCGCGGAGGAGGCCTTCGAGGATGTGGGCTCTGGCCTCGGCCCTGTCCAACAGGTAGCGGGTGCGCCTCTCTATCACTTCCCGCTGGTGGTCCAGGTAGTGGCGGATCATCTGCCTCAGCGACATCACCCGCGGATGCTTGCCTACCAACGCCAGGAGTATGATCCCGAAGCTCACCTGCATCTGCGTGTGCTTGTACAGGTGGTTCAGTATCACCCGGGGATTGCCCGAACGCGATACCTCGATGACGAGCCTCATCCCCTCGCGGTCACTCTCGTCCCGCAGGTCGGTGATGCCCTGGATCTTCTTCTCCCTGACCAGGTCGGCGATCTTTTCTATGAGCTTTGCCTTGTTGACCTGGTACGGAAGCTCGGTTATGACCAGCCTGGACCGCCCGCCGGAGAGCGTCTCAATCCGCGCAACGCCCCGGAGGGTGATGATACCCCTGCCGGTCGTGTAAGCCTGGCGGATGGGCTCGCGACCCACTATTATGCCCCCGGTCGGGAAATCCGGGCCCAGGACATGGTCCAACAGCTCCGCGGTGGTGATCTCCGGTTCATCGATCATGGCCAGGATGGCATCGGTGAGTTCGATCAGGTTGTGAGGCGGTATGTTGGTCGCCATACCGACGGCGATGCCCGAGGAGCCATTCACCAGGAGGTTGGGAAAGCGGCTGGGGAGAACCTCGGGTTCCTTAAGGCTGTCATCGAAGTTGCTCGTGAAGTCGACGGTCTCCTTGTCCAGGTCGGTGAGCATGTGGGTCGCCATCGGGGCCATGCGCACCTCCGTGTACCGCATGGCCGCCGCGGGATCACCGTCCACGGAGCCGAAGTTGCCGTGTCCATCGACTAACAGGTGCCGCATGTTGAACGGCTGTGCCATCCGCACCAGTGTATCGTACAGGGCGCGGTCGCCGTGGGGATGATACTTGCCCATCACCTCTCCGACGATTCTCGCTGACTTCAGGTAGGCCCTGTCCGGAGTAAGCCCCATGTCACCCATGGCGTAGAGAATGCGGCGGTGAACGGGCTTGAGACCGTCTCTCACATCGGGAAGAGCGCGGTTGACGATGACGCTCATGGCGTAGTCGATGTAACTCTGCTTCATCTCATCCGTCAGAGCTATGTTCATTATCTTTCCGTGCGTAAACTCTGCCACTGTCCACCTCCCGATCGATGCTCATGCCGGCGGTCAGACCACGGTGTCGAGGAAGCGTACCTCGTCCGCATTTTCCTGGATGAACTCCCGCCTGGGCTCGACCCTGGTTCCCATCAATATGGTGAATATCTCATCCGCCTCCATGGCGTCCTCGAGGGTTATCTGCAGGAGCGTCCTGCTCTCGGGATTCATCGTCGTCTCCCACAGCTGATCGGGATTCATCTCGCCCAGGCCCTTGTATCGCTGGATGGTCACGCCCCTGTTTCCGATCTCGTCCAGGAGCCTTGTCCTTTCGGCCTCGGTGTAGCAGTAGTGCTCGCGGCGCCCCTTTTTCACCTGGTAAAGCGGCGGCTGGGCTATATACACGTAACCTGCCTCTATCAGGGGGCGCATGTAGCGGAAGAAGAAGGTGAGAAGAAGGGTCCGGATGTGAGACCCGTCCACATCCGCATCGGTCATGATAATGGTCTTGTGGTAGCGGGCCCGTTGCAGGTCGAACTCCTCTCCTATCCCGGTGCCCAGCGCAGTTATGATGGCTCGTATCTCGTTGTGGTTGAGTATCCTGTCCAGGCGCGCCTTCTCGACGTTGATGATCTTACCGCCGAGGGGCAGCACCGCCTGGAACCGCCGGTCGCGGCCCTGCTTGGCTGAGCCACCGGCCGAGTCACCCTCCACTATGAACAGCTCTGCCATGGCCGGATCTCTCACGGAGCAGTCGGTGAGCTTGCCCGGCAGGGCGGTGACGTCGAGGGCATTCTTCCTCCTGGTCAGCTCCCGTGCCTTGCGGGCAGCCTCTCTAGCCCGGGCAGCCCTGAGCGACTTGTCCACGATAACCCGGGCGATGCTGGGATTCTCCTCGAGGAAATTGCTCAATCCCTCCCCCACCACCGACTCCACCATGCCGCGGATCTCCGTGTTGCCGAGCTTGGTCTTGGTCTGGCCCTCGAACTGAGGCTCCTCGACCCTGATGCTCAAAACCGCCGTCATGCCCTCACGGATGTCCTCACCGGTGAGGTTATCCTGGTTTTCCTTGAGGAGGTTGTTCCTACGGGCGTAGTCGTTCACCACGCGCGTGAGAGCACTCTTAAAACCCGCCTCGTGGGTACCACCCTCCCGGGTGGAGATGGTATTGGCAAAGGAGAACAGGTTCTCCGCAAAGGTATCGGTGTACTGGAGGGCGAACTCCACCTCGGTGCCGTTCCTGGCCGCCTCGTAGTATATGGGGTTCGTGTGCAGCGTATTACGGTTCCTGTTGAGGTATCTCGCGAAGGATACGAGACCACCGTCGAACATGAACAGGTGTTCCCTGCCCGAGCTTTCGTCTATGAGCTCTATCTGCACACCCCGGTTGAGAAAAGCCAGCTCCCTGAGGCGGGAAACCACGGTATCGTACCGGAACTCGGTGGTCTCGAAGATCTCGGCATCGGGCTTGAAGCAGATCTCGGTGCCGGTGTCGGTGGCATCTCCGACCCGCTCCACGTCGGTGACGGGTATGCCTCGTTCGTACCGCTGCAGCCACTGGCCGCCGTTGATCTGCACCCTGGCGGTCATCCACTCCGACAGGGCGTTAACAACGGACACGCCCACACCGTGCAGACCTCCGCTGACCTTGTAGCCTTCATGATCGAACTTGGCTCCGGCGTGAAGAACGGTCAGTGCAACCTCGAGGGCGGGTCTCTTCAGCTTGGGGTGCATACCCACAGGGATACCACGGCCGTTGTCCAGGACGGATACCGTCCCGTCCTCGCCGATGATGACCCGTATATGATCACAGAATCCGGCGAGGGCCTCGTCGATGGCGTTGTCAACCACCTCGTTTACCAGGTGGTGCAGTCCGGTGGGTCCGGTGGATCCAATGTACATACCGGGACGCTTGCGGACTGCCTCGAGCCCCTCGAGGACCTGGATCATGGTCTCATCATATTCCCTGAGCGGGATCTCGTTCATCTCATCATCTCCCATGTGTGAGTGTTCTCGCACCAAGGCACCTCCCGGTGAACTAAAGGATCTGCATGGGCAAAAAACACAGCTGCATCCATTCCAAGAGTGGAGCAGCGCCTGACTTACCGGTACGACCATATGCCTCGCTTTAGCTGCAATCGCGGGGTCTGATCCCGTAAGCTGTGCCCCGCGGGGCAGAGGTAAGATCCTTCTGTGGAACGGATGTGTCTCGAACCTTTATCTATCATTTTTATTATAACACTACAGGACGAGATATGGCAGGAAGAGCCCGTTAGCGGCACCGCCGGTGCGGACCTGGGACTACCCTCCCGGCGGTTGATCGAGTAGATCCCTGACCAGCGAGCGAATTCTATCCCGAACCACCCTGAAGGCAGCCAGTTTATGCTCAGGATTACCTGTCACGGCGGCGGGATCAGGGAGCGCCCAGTGAAGATGTCGTACACCTGCAGGCAAGACGGGACAGCGGTCACGGGCATCGCCACACAGGGTGATGACGAGATCAAGGCCCTGAAGGGAGGTGTCCGACAGGGCATCCGAAGTGGCTTCAGACAGGTCTATACCTTCCTCCTGCATCACATAGATCGCGACGGGGTGGACACCCACCGGGTCTGTTCCAGCGCTCGAGGCGCTGACTGTCCCTGGGGCCAGGGCCCTCACAAAATGCTCGGCCATCTGGCTGCGTGATGAATTGCCAGTGCACAGAAAAAGTACGCGCAACAGCATCACCTCACATGAGCCGCGGAGTCCGGGGACAGTTGTCCGGAGGCTCCTCCAGGATCTCCTCCAGCCGGTCCCACTCTTGGTCCATCATACCACCGCGCTCATCGGGCTTTTCGGACTGAAGGCACCCGGCAACCTTCTTGAGGGCCCGTTCCAGGTCATCGGGCTCGACGCGGTAGAAGATCCAGTTGCCTTCCCGCCGGGAACGGGCGAGACCGGCGTCTCTCAACACGCGCACCTGCTGCGAAATCGCAGGCTGCGTCAGGCCCAGGATGTACTCCAGCTCACACACGCAGAGTTCGTGCAGGCTGAGCAGCCTCAACAGCTTGAGTCTCGTCTCACCACTGAGGGCGCGTAGTATCCTCAGGTACTCCTGCAAAACGATCACCCATCTCTCGATCACTGTTTCGGGCAGCACCACCGCAGCCCGGCGAACACGGGTTGCTCCGGTGCGCGTCAAATATCCGGGATGCCGCGGTCCTTATCCTTCTTCGTTGTCGTCCTCGAGGGCTGCTACCCTCGCGGACCCGTCGGCGCGCCGTTTCAGGGTGCTGCTGGTGATAGGAGATAGAAGGATCTCATCCCGGCAGACGATAACGGAACGGATTCCATCGCTCCCGGAGCCCCGCTTGTCTCCGATCAACCTCACCTTGCCGGCAACCCGTGCCATCTCCGCCGTGCTGGCGTTGATCTCAGACTCGCGCCAGCTTCGGTAATCACACACCGCCAGAATCTCGGCGGAGCTCACAACTTCATTCCATCCAACGTGAAGATACACTTCAACCCCTCCTCAAATCCCGTCAAAGAACAGCTCGCTCGCGACTTTCCCGCAGATGTCGCCCACGGTCGACCGATTCAGTTGGGGCTGCGAGTCACCGGCCTCCGCCATCATCAGCTGCATGATCCGCCGGCGGAAATCCGACCGGATCATACCTCCCGCTTCAGCCTGCCGTATCCCCTCATCGACGCGGGCTCTCCAGTAGGATATCACTTCTTGCCGTACCCTGCGGCAGCATTCCCTGTCAGCTGCCGCCTCCCGCATCAGCTGCCTGACACTCATCCACGGTGCGTCCTCAAGTAAAACTCTAACCCGCATTCGAAGCTGCTGTCGACTGCGTCGGCGGCATATGGGACACAGGTGGTCGCCGAGGCCGACAGGGAAAATCTCTCCACATTCATCGCATTCGGGCCACCCCTGGTCCTCCCGCCATTTCTTCAGCTTGCGATCGGCGTCCTGCAGGCGCTGGAGCCTCTCTTCGAGATCGAGGTCTTCGCAAGGCTCCAGGAACTCCGGTGCCTCGGGGAGCCCACCTCCACCCGGCCGGGCAGAGTCTTCATCCACCCTCTCCCCCGTTCCCCGGGATCCGCCGACCCGCACCCGCAGCTGGTCAACCACACCGGCCCCGAGGTGACATTCTATCATCCGTAGGATCTCGGAGTTCAGCAGAGAGGCTTCCTGAGCCCACGACGAGCTTGCTGCTCCCAGGTACAGGGTCTTGCCCTTCAGTGCCAGGGGATGAATCTTTTTGGACAGGTCGCGACCGACTATCTCCGGCCACCGCACGAATACCTCCTGGCGCCTCAAGCTCTTGCGCATGCGGCGGCGTCTTCTGAGCACCTGCCCCAGCACATCCCCGATGCTGGGCGGTAGTTCACCGTCACTTGTCAACGGGGGTCACCTCCCCGGAGTCCACCCGCCATATCTGACCGGGAGCACCCTCCCAGCTCAGCTGGGAGAGGTCGGTACAGGTGATGAAAGTCTGCCCCTGCATGCTCACCGCATCGGCAAGTCGGCCCGCCCTTTTTGTATCAAGCTCCGACATCACGTCATCCAACAGAAGTATCGGCGCAGTCCCGGTCTGTTCCTTCATCCACCCGACTTCCGCCATCCGGACCGCAAGGACCACCGACCTCTGCTGACCCTGTGAGGCATAGTGTCTCACGTCGCGCCCAGAAACGAGAAATAGCAGATCATCACGATGCGGACCAATCAGGGTATATCCACGGTCGATCTCCTGGGAGCGCTTGTTGACCAGGGTCGTCATCATCTCGTCCCTCAGTTCCTGGATCGTGCTGGGTGAAGAGTTCGCGGCGCTCAAATCCACGGGGGGCGAGAAACTGCTCTCGTAGTGTATCCCCAAGCCCTCTCCGGCGATCTGTCGGTGACTGCCGGCGGCCATGGGGGCCCACCCACCGAAGGCCCTGATGCGCGCTGCCGTGACAGCCGCACCTGTCTCAACCAGCTGAGTGTCCCACGGCTGCAGCAGGGGATCTGCGGAGGCGGCGCTGCTGCGGGTTCTCTTCAGCTCTCGCAGGACGTCGTTGCGCTGCGTGAGGATGCGGTTGTAGCGGGTGATGCCGCGGCGGTAAGGACGGCTCACCTGGCTAATTTCGGCATCCATGAAGGACCTGCGTCCCCCGGGGCCTCCCTTCATGAGAGAGAGGTCATCGGGGGAAAATAGGACCGCATTGATCACTCCGAGCACGTCGCTCAACCGGGTCTGGCTCACACCGTCCAGCCTGAATGATTTCCCGCGGTCGGCGTGATAGGCGAGCTCCAGGGTATGGCTGACACAGCGCCGGCGCACCCTGACCTTGGCGTAGAAGCCTTCCTCGCTCCAGCGGATCAGCTCGGCATCCCTGTGGGTGCGGTGTGACCTGCCGGCGGCCAGGTAGTGGATGATCTCCAGCAGGTTGGTCTTGCCCGCAGCGTTCTCTCCGACGAGAGCATTGACACCCGGGTGGGGTTCGAACACCAGGCGCTCGTAGTTGCGATAATTGTGCAAAAACAGCTTCTCCAGTAGCATGACGGTGTCCCATCATTGAGGCTGAGATACAGCCTCGTCGACCACTCTGAACCGACCCATGTCACCCAGCTCGACCACGTCTCCGTGGGTGAGCTGGCGACCGCGGCGTTTCTCCACCTCGTCGTTCACCCGCACCTCGCCGGACTGAATGAACATCTTGGCCGTCCCCCCGGTGGGCAGCATTGCAGCGAATTTGAGGAACGCGTCGAGACGGAGAGGTCTCTGCAGATCAACCGGTATGTCGATGGTGACTCCGTCGTGTTCAGAGATGGGCTCTCACTCCTCCTCAAGATTTCTGCTTCATGGGCAGTATCACGTAGGAATACCTGTCGTCGCCGACTCCCTGCAAGAGGGCGGCACCCTCGAAATCGGTGAACTTGAAAATCAACTCGTCGCTCTCTATGTTCCGGAGGCCTTCCAACAGGTACCGGGATTGAAACAGTATATCCAGGGGCTGCCCGCTCACCTCTGCATCAAGCTCATCATAGGCTTCTCCCAGTTCAGCGGAGCTGGCCTTGAAGACCACTCGATCCTCCATTATGTGAAGGCGAACCGGTCTGACCCCACGATGCTCGTCGGCGAGCAGGGCTGCCCTCTCGCATGCACCCGAAAGGTCCCTGCGGTCCACGGCGACTTCGGTAGTGTATCCACCGGCGGGCGTCACCATTGACAACACGTCGGGATACTGACCCTCCAGAAGCACCGTGGACAGGATGGTACCACCCTGGGTTTCGAAGAACACGTGGTTCTCCGAAAGGGAAATTTTCACCTGCTCATGGTCGTCGAGGGACCCGACTATTCGAAGCAGGTCGCCGATGCTGGCTCGTGGAACGACCAGATCAACCTCCTCGGTACCCTCGGGCACAACGGTCCTGAACACGGCGATGCGAAAGCCGTCAGTACCCGTGGTCTGTAGCTGAGCCTCCTCGAGGGTCACCCTCACCCCGCATATTATTGGTATGGAACTGTCATCGGATGCAGCAGCAAAGACCGTTCGTCTCAGGGCATCATCCAGGACACCTGCTCCCAGGGAAAAACTCGAGGTGTCGTCGGCCACGGGCAGGGATGGATACTGATCCGGAGGGTAACCGTTGAGTATATACTCCGAGACGCGCCAGGTCACCACGGCCTGGTGACGGTCTTCGGGCGCCGCGATGCTGATCCTACCGCCGGGTATCCTGCTGATGATCTCCACGAGTTGCCTGCCCGGTAGAACGAGGGCCCCGGGCAGATCAACATCCGCTTCGACCACGCATTCCACGCTGGTTTCGAGGTCTGTCGCTGACAGGTGCAGGATTCCTTCCTGGGCGGTCAGAAGGATACCCGTGAGTATCGGATGACTGCTGCCCTTCGAGATTATGCGGTTGGCTGTCTGCAGGGCTGAGGCAAAGGGCTGTTGGGCTATCGAAATCTTCATAAGACATCTTCCCTTCTCCGTTAGGGTGGTAGACCGGTACGCTGTATTAGCTATTATGGCTATCAATTAAAATCTTAGTAGTAGTAGTAGTAGTACTGTGAATTGTGTGGATAAACCTCTCGAGCTCCTTCCCGTCGGATCGAGACGGATGTTGATAAGGGTGTGTAGATCCTCCTTCATTATGCACATTACTCACAATGTGACACTGCCGAGAGAGTTATCCACCACCTAGCCACAACTTATACCGGACTTGTACCCAGATCTATCAACAAGCAGCTGCTAGCCCTCTCTTTGCAGCTGTCGGATGATATCGGAGATCATGGCCTTGAGCTGGGCATCCTCTTGCATCTGCCCGGAGATCTTTCTGCAGGCGTGGATCACGGTGCTGTGATCCCGACCTCCGAACGCGGTGCCTATCTGCGGAAGGGATGCATCGGTCAGCTCGCGGCACAGGTACATGGCGATCTGCCGCGGGAAGACCACGGCCCTCGTCCGCCTCTTACCCTTCATCTCGGAGAGCGATGTGTCGTATCTCTCTGAAACGGTGTCCATGATGCTGTCTATGGTCAGGGGTTTTACCATCTGCTTTGGTATCAAATCATGAAGGGCTTTTTCTGCCAGCTCCATGCCGATGGCCTGCTGGTGGAGGGAGGAGAATGCCACCAGCCTGATGAGGGCCCCCTCCAACTCACGTATGTTCGATGTTATGTGTTCAGCTATGTAGCGGAGCACGGCGTCGGGAACGTTGAGGTTCTCGCTGGCCGCGTTCTTACGCAGGATGGCGATGCGCGTCTCCAGGTCGGGCGGTTGAATGTCGGAGATGAGACCCCATTCGAACCGGGAACGCAGTCTTTCTTCCAGGGTGGGAATCTCCTTCGGAGGCCTATCACTGGAGATGACTATCTGGCGGTTGGCCTCGTACAGGGTGTTGAAGGTGTGAAAGAATTCCTCCTGGGTCCTCTCTTTTCCGGCGAGGAACTGTATGTCGTCGATGAGGAGGACCTCGACGTTCCGGTAGCGATTTCGAAAACCAACGGTCTGGGTATCACGGATGGAATTGATGAGTTCATTGGCGAACCTCTCCGTGGAAACGTAGACCACGTTCGTGGCAGAGCGCTCCTCCAGGACTCGGTGGGCGATCGCCTGCATGAGATGCGTCTTTCCCAACCCGACTCCCCCGTATATGAAGAGGGGATTGTAAGCCCGGGAGGGAGCCTCGGCCACCGCCATCGACGCAGCGTGCGCCAGGCGGTTGCTGTTGCCCACCACGAAGTTGGAAAAGGTGTACTTGGAGTTGAGTGCCGACCTGGTCATGCTCTCGGCGTCCTGGCTGTCACGGCCGAGCTTCTTGCGCTTATCCGGGGAGATGTCTATGGATGTGTATTCCGTATCGGCACTAGCGGCGGTCTCACCGTCCTCCGAGACGACAAGGCTCAGGGAAACATCACTGCCCATCACCTCCGTAAGGGCCTTCTCGAGGGCCTGGGCATAGTTTTCCTGAACCCAGTGCTTGGCGAATTCGTGCGGTACACCCACGATGAGGCAATTACTCCCCCTGTCGAGGCGTATGGCGTGGGAAGACTTGAGCCAGGTCTCGAAGCTCGGCCTCAGTATGTCGCGTCGCACCCGGTCGAGAGTCCTGTTCCACACTTCATCCAATTCAGGTGCCATCAGTCTATTCCCCCATGTTGGTAGTTACCTCCGGCATTGTGAAAGGAGGAAGCAGCCTTTCAGTGAACCGAAATCTATCTCTGCGGCAAGGAACACCAAGTAGTGTCCATGTTATTTGGTTCATGGTTCTCATACAACCCGAAAGAGGTACGTTATTGGCTCCTCTTGGGAAGTTTTCTGCCTCGAGGAGCCGTTCCCCTGCCCGTACGGCAAATCCAATCTGGATGCGTGTAGATGTCCACAGAGGTTGTGGATAAGAGCCCTCGAGAGTGTGGATAACCCGTGAAGGGCTGTGGATTATTTGTGGACCGAAGTAGCTGGATAGAGTGATTGGCCACAAAAGGAGTCGAATCATGCCGAGGGGGCGCAGAAGACGTACCCCTCGGTGGCCCGTGAGTACGCAGAAGCTGGATCCCGCGGTATGGTGACATCGTGCTGTTACATACACTATTGGCAGGCGAGGGAGGTCACGGTGTCACGCAATCTAGTTTACTGGATGCCCAGGCACCCTGAAGAGCTCTCTCCACTTACCAGCAGGGGACGGGCTTTGCCGGTTCAGTTGACACTCAGAACCCTTGAAACTATAATTGCGATGCATGCAGCCGCTATCTATCCTTAGCTAGTCACTGCTGGCAGCTCCGGTCGAAGCGCCCCCGATGATTGCACGTAAGATCGGCCTTGTCGGGGCGGATCGAGTGCTGCCGTTGATGTCTGTGAGGATGCACGCTCGGAGGGAGGGTGTTTCATGGTCAAGCGGACCTATCAGCCGAGCCGGAAGAAGACCAAGAGAAGGCACGGATTCAGAAGGAGAATGAAAACAAAGGCGGGGCGTCGGGTGCTCAAGCGTAGACGCCTTAAGAAGCGCAAGCGCCTGTCCAAGTGAGATCACCGCGGAGGGGGCGATGAGGTGCAGGTGAAACGGCTGAGCGGCGACGCTGCCTTCTCTCGGATTTTCGATGAGGGAAGGACCGTGGTCGGTCGGTATGTGGTGATTCACTACCTGGAAAGCGACCAGGGCGGCATGCGTGCTGCCTTTGCAGCGGGGAAGAAGCTTGGCGGTGCGGTGGTTCGCAACCGCCTGCGGCGTCGGCTGCGAGAGGCCGTGAGAACCCTGCCGGGTGAGGGGGTCAGCGCCGAGGCGGTCTTCATAGCGCGCCGCAGTATGATGGATGCTTCGTTTTCAGAGCTGCAGGACGAGCTCGGTGGACTGCTGGGGCGTGCCGATCTCATCGAGACCTGCGGCTGTACGTGGGGGAGGGTTTTGCAGCGCGGGTGTAGAAGCACTTGATGAAACGAGAGGGCCTGGTGTTGTCCATGGTGCGGAAGGTGATCCTGTACTGTCTTCGATTCTACCAGCGCAGCATCTCTCCTGTGACTCCGGGAACATGCCGGTTCCGTCCCTCGTGTTCTGAGTACGCGGTTCAGGCGGTACAGCGTCACGGAGCGATGCGCGGTGCTTATCTCACCGTGCGCAGGGTACTCAGGTGTCATCCCCTGGGATCCCGGGGGTTTGATCCCGTTCCCTGAGGGGAGATTATTTTTGCCATTGACGGCCAATGTTAAGCATCAATGGGGGTTGCGCAGTCGGCGGCCTCATCGGGAGGCGGGGAGTATAGGATGTGGCAGGCATTAGTGGGATTGGTCAGCAGCGCGATAGAATTCTTTGGTGAGTTCGCAGGCAACTACGGTGTGGGCATCATCCTTGTGACCGTGGTGGTGCGCCTGATTCTGATACCCCTCACTTTCTCTCAGACCAAGGCAACGGCGAAGATGCAGCAGGTCAATCCGGAGTTGGAAAAGCTCAAGAAGAAGTACAAGGGTGACCAGCAGAAGCTCAACGAAGAGACCATCAAGCTGTGGAAGGAGCACGGCGTCAACCCCGCGGCGGGATGCCTTCCGATGCTCATCCAGATGCCGATAATATTCGCGATGTTCACGGCCCTGCGGGAGTTTGAGTTTGCTGCCGGTGCGGGTTTCTTGTGGTTGGAGAACCTGGCCCTTCCCGATCCTCTCTACATTCTGCCCGTTCTTGCCGCCGTCGCAACCTTCGTTCAGACCCGCATGAGCACGGCCATGGCGGAATCCTCCGGGAGCAGCCAGGCCCTAATGACATACGGCATGCCGCTGTTTATCGGCTATATCAGCACGCAGTTTCCTTCGGGGCTCGCTCTATACTGGACGGTCACCAACTTGTTTGGTGTTGCGCAGCAGTACCTGGTCAACAACGTATTGGCCGCCGAGGAACAGCGGGAGGGAGAAGCCGGTTGAGATGAACGAGATCATCAGGCACGGACGCGACGTGGATGAGGCTGTCAGCAACGCCCTCGCCGAACTAAGGGTTTCCCGGGATGAGGTCAAAATCGAAGTGTTGGACGAGGGAGCCAGGGGGCTGCTCGGCATTATCGGGCAGCGAGAGGCTAGTGTCCGGGTGGTGGTCGATTGGAACAAGGCCAACTACGCCGCAGAGTACCTGCAGACGGTGCTGGGGCACATCGATCCCGGGGCACAGGTCGACTTCAGCGAGGACGAGCAGTTCATCCTTTGTGACATCCAGGGTGAACGCCTGGGGCTGATAATCGGAAGGCACGGTGAGACTCTCAACGCCCTCCAGTACCTCGTGAATGTGGCTGCCTCAAGGGGCTCCATGTCGGATCGGCGCTCCATCGTGTTGGATGCTGGCAACTACAGGACTCGCAGGAGGAAGGACGTCGGTGCCCTGGCCGAGCGGATGGCCCGTCGGGCGATCCGCAACGGGTATCCCGTCAGGCTTGATCCCATGCCGCCGCACGAGAGGAAGATTGTGCATACCACCCTTCAGGACAACCCCCAGGTCAGCACGGAGAGTGAGGGCATGGATCCTCAGCGATGTGTTGTCATCACCCCCGCTTCACGGAAGGAAAGCTCCTGAGGGTCCTGTCCCGGAGTCGGCGGGGTTTTCGTTCTCCTCCCCTTGTCTCGTGCCCAACTGAGGGGGACAGGTGACCATGAGGCCTACCAGCCAACACTCTCACCCAGAGACTGATACCATCGCTGCAGTGGCGACCCCGCCCGGCCTGGGCGGCATCGCCGTGGTGCGTGTAAGCGGTCCCGGGGCTCTGGACGCAGCGACCAGAGTGTTCCGCGCCCCGGAGGGTTCGTCCGTGCGCGTAAGAGATCTCCCCTCGCACACGGTCCACTATGGATACGCTGTCCACCCGACGGAGGAGATCCGGGCCGACGAGGTGCTCATGATCCTGATGAAAGGACCGCGCACCTACACCGGTGAGGATGTCGTGGAGTTCAACTGTCACGGGGGCCCGGTGCCGGTGGACGGAGTGCTCCGGGCCGTCTTGCGCGCGGGCGCGCGGATGGCTGAACCCGGGGAGTTCACACGGCGCGCCTTCTTAAACGGCAGGATGGACCTCACCCAGGCTGAGGCCGTGGTGGATGTCATAGAGGCGCGGTCGCGTGCGGGGGCACGCCTTGCCCTGGGCCAGCTCGAGGGCCAGCTGGGACGCCTGATCCGGGAGGTGAGAAGCGAACTGCTCGACGTTATGGCGCATCTGGAGGTCGTCCTCGACTACCCGGAGATGGACATAGACGAGCAGGACCGGAGACAAACCCGGGAGCGGCTGGGGAAGATGTCCGCCCAGATACAGCGGCTGATCGACACCGCCCCACGGAGTCGGCCCTTCCGCGAGGGGGTCAGAACGGTCATACTGGGACGACCCAACGTGGGTAAGTCCTCCCTCCTGAACGCGCTGCTGCAGCGGGAGAGGGCCATCGTTACCGAGCTTCCCGGGACCACTCGTGATGTTCTCGAGGAGACGGTGGTGGTGCGGGGGATTCCCCTGCTGTTGATGGACACCGCGGGGCTCAGGACCGGCGTGGATGTGGCGGAGCAGCTCGGAGTGCAACGGGCCAGGCGGGCGGCTGGGGAGGCGGAGCTGATCCTGATGGTCCTCGATGACACGGAGACGCTCACGGAGGAGGACAGAGGAGCCCTGCGGGAGGCAGGAGTGAGCGAGGCCGCAGGCCTCATCGCGGTGGTCAACAAGATTGACCTCGGAGTCCGGGCGGTGTCAACGGAGGATGTGTACGGACTGGTTGGAGCGCAGGTCCCCGTGATCAGGGTGTCCGCCCTGACCCGGGAGGGCCTGGAGTGCCTCGAAGAATGCATCAATGAGACGGTGTTGGGTGATGCAGATGCCGGCCTGGATGTGGAGGGGGCGGTGGTGAGCAGTGCGCGCCACGAGGAATGCCTCCGGCGCGCCCGCGAGGCCATGGACGGGGGGGTCGAGGCCCTGGAGGCCGGTATGCCCGTGGACCTGGTGAGTGTGGACCTGCGCGAGAGCCTGGAGGCCCTCGGGGCGATCACCGGGGAGGCGGCTACGGATGACCTCATTGATCGCATTTTCTCAAGGTTCTGTGTGGGCAAGTGAGAATCCCAGTTTCTGGGTGGCGCTTGGGGCAGAGCGCGCTCTGTGCAGCCGCGGCCCTGTTGGGGGGGATACGTCATGTACTGTGCTGGACACTACGATGTGATCGTCGTCGGAGCGGGACACGCCGGCACCGAGGCGGCCCTGGCTGCAGCGCGGCTGTCTAAGAAGACCCTCGTGCTCACCCTGAATCTCGACAGTATAGCGTCGATGCCCTGCAACCCCTCCATCGGCGGCCCGGCCAAGGCCCAGTTGGTCCGCGAGATCGATGCCCTGGGCGGTGAGATGGCCCATGCCATCGATGAGTGCTACCTGCAGATGCGCACTCTCAATACCGGTAAGGGTCCCGCGGTGTACGCACTGCGGGCCCAGGCTGACAAGCGGGAGTACTCGGCGAGAATGCGCAGGGTGCTGATGTCTGAGCCGGGCGTGCGGGTCAAACAGGCCGTGGTCGATGGGCTCCTGGTCGAGGACGGGCGCGTGCTCGGGGTATCCACCAAGACGGGCATCCGCTACCGTGCCCGGGCAGTCATCCTCACCACCGGGGTGTATCTCAACGGACGGGTGGTAACGGGGGGCTATGCCTACGATTCCGGGCCGAACGGACTCATGCCGGCCCGCGACTTGTCGGCCGACCTGGTGAGGCACGGCCTTCGGATGGGGAGGTTCAAGACCGGAACCCCACCGCGGGTGGACCGCGGATCGGTGGATTTCTCCAGGATGCAGCGCCAGGACGGCGATTCCGAGCCCCGTGCTTTTTCGTACATGTCCGAGATCAACGACCCCACGACCCGGGAGCTGCCCGAGGACAAGCAGGACCAGGTGCCGTGTTGGTTTTCGCGCACCACAGACGCCACCCACCGTGTGATTCGCGACAACATCGAACGCTCTCCCCTGTACGATGGTACCATCGAGGGAACGGGCCCCCGGTACTGTCCGTCCGTCGAGGATAAGGTGATGCGGTTTCCCGACCGGGATGCTCACCCTATCTTCTTGGAACCCGAGGGACGGGATGACGACGAAATGTACGTTTTGGGGCTGTCGACCAGCATGCCCGAGGACGTGCAGATCGCCATGCTGAGCACCGTACCAGGCCTCGAGGAAGCGGAGATCGTCAGGCCAGGCTATGCCATAGAATACGACTACGTGGACCCCACGGAGCTGAAACCCACCCTGGAGACGAAGAAGGTAGAAGGTCTTTACTGTGCCGGTCAGATCAACGGTACCTCCGGTTACGAGGAGGCGGCCGCCCAGGGGCTGATGGCCGCGATCAACGCCGCCGCCGGGCTGAGCGGAGGAGAGTCCCTGGTGTTTGACCGCTCCCAGGCCTACATCGGGGTGCTGGTGGACGACCTGGTCACCCGGGGCGTGGATGAGCCGTACCGGATGCTGACTTCCCGGGCGGAGTACCGCCTGATCCTGCGCCAGGATAACGCCGATCTCCGCCTGACGGAAGCCGGGTGGCGGGTGGGGTTGGTCTCCGAGTCGCGTCGCCACCGTGCCGAGCTGCGCCGCCAGCTCATAGAGGAGGAGATCGAGCGGCTGCGCAGCAGCCGCGTCGGGGGAGACGCGGAGGTCAATGCCTGGCTCAAGAGCCTCGGCACCAGTCCCCTGCACGATGCCGCGAGCCTGGCGGAGCTTCTGCGCAGGCCCGAGATCCTCTACCGGGATCTGTCGGCCGTGGACCACGACCGCCCGGACCTGGCGTCGGTCGTCACCTCGGCGGTGGAGATCGACATCAAGTACGAGGGATACATACAGAAGCAGATGGAGCAGATCGAGCGTTTCAGGCGCTCCGAGCACACCGCGATTCCCCCGGACATCTCCTATGATGAGATTCCGGGCATCTCCACCGAAGGCAGGGACAAGCTCAGGAGGGTCAGGCCGACCTCCCTGGGCCAGGCCATGCGGATTCCCGGGGTCTCCCCCGCCGACGTCTCCGTGCTCATGGTCTGGATCAAGCGGCGTGGTTCCGGGATGTCTTCATCGTGAGGGCCGAGATGAGGCGGTGCCTGCGGGAAGCGGGGCTGCGCCTCGCCGACGCCCAGGTGGACCATCTCGCCCGACACGCATCGGAGATACAGAGGTATAACCGACGCCTCAACCTGGTGGCCGATGACAGCACCGAGATACTGATCAGACGCCACGTGATTGATTCTGCCCTGGGCCTGGGGCGGGTTCGCGCCGTCACCCCTTCCGTGGGGGTGCGGGCCGTCGATGTGGGCTCCGGAGGAGGCTTTCCGGGAGTGGTGGCCGCGGTCGTCGCTCCCGGCTGGGAGGTCTCCCTCGTGGAGAGCTCCTCGCGGAAGGTGGGATTTCTCCTGCGAGTGGTTGAGGTCCTGAAAATCGATAACCTCAGGGTGCTCAGGGCCCGGGCCGAGGAACTGTCGACTCGGCAGGGTGCTCCTCTCCCCTTCGATGTCTGCCTCAGCCGCGCCCTCGCTCCAATCTCCCGGCTGGCGGCCCTTTGCGCGCCGCTGATCCGCCACGGGGGTGTGGCGGCCTGGTGGAAGGGTCCCGGTGTCGGCTCGGAGATGGAGGAAGGAGCGCCGGCGATGGAGAAGTATGGTTTGAAAGCTATCAGCAGACACCCGTATCGACTGCCGCGAGAGGATATTTCCCGGGTAATATTGCTTGCGCGGCGCCTACGGCCGCGAAGGTGACCGTTGGGTGCTGATCTCACACGTCACGTGGAGGAGTGTGTCCCATGCAGTATGACCGTCGCCTGCGTACGACGGAAATCGACAGGCTTTTCGAGGCCATCATGGGTCTCGGCAGCGTCGAGGAGTATCATCGGTTCTTCCAGGACCTCTGTACGGTCACGGAGATCAAGACCATGGCCCAGAGGTTCCGGGCCGCTGAGCTTCTTTACGACGGGGCGAAGTACGAGGAGGTTGCCGAGGCGACGGGCATGAGTTCGGCCACCATAAGCCGCATCAAGCGCTTTCTCAACTACGGCACGGAGGGTTACTCGATGGCCATCGAGCGCCTTCGACAGGCTGAGGAAGACGGACCAGCCGAACAGTAGATCACCTGGATCAACGTCGGTTGACAATACTCGGCCTCCTTTCGTACGGACCGTAGGCAGCCTATCCCCCACTTCATCAGTTCACCGACATGTGCACGGTGCTGTTGACAGCCGCACTGATGCATGGTAGCGTGGTGGCATTGCGTCATTAACGCATTAAAGAAGCAAAGGAGAGGTGGCGCCGATGGACGGTGGCCTGGTGAACGCGGATGAGCTCTGGAATGTGGAGAAAAGTGTACGAGAAACCATGTGGTCCTGGGGTTACCGGGAAGTGCAGGCGTCCGTATTCATGGATTATGACACCCTGCGCCGGGGGAGCGCGGCTGCGGGGTCGGCGTGCAAGCTGATAGACGGTGACGGCGTCGTGCTGGCGCTGCGCCCCGACATGACGGCACCCATCGCCCACGGGGCGGCAACCCAGTGGAGGGTGAAGCCCCGCCCCCTACGGCTCGCGTACTGCGGGCGGGCCTTTCGGAGGATCCCGTCCTCGGGTATCCGCGAGGTCCGGCAGGCCGGGGTCGAGCTCGTCGGCGTGGCCGGTCCGGACGGGGATGCGGAGGTCATTGCCCTGGCCTGCGAGGCAGTGAGGACCGCTGGACTGGAAAGCTTCCAGGTCAACCTGGGGCACAACGGGCTCTTGCACGAGCTGTCAGTGCAGCTGGGCCTGGGGACGCGGGAGTCGGCGGATCTTCGCGACGCCCTGGTGCAGCGCGACTTCGTGTCCACCCAGAGGATCCTCGAGGGCTGTTCCGATCACAGCACCGCTGAGGCCATGGTGGAGCTCTTGGTGCCGTACGGGGGACGGGGTGATCTCAGTGCCCTTTCCTCCCTCGGTGTGTACTTACAAGGTCTCGAGAGACTGGACGCCGTGGTCGAAGCCCTCGAGGCGTACGATATCGGTGAGCACCTGTGCCTGGACGTGTCCCTGGCCCGGGATTTCGATTATTACACGGGGGTTGTCTTCGAGATCTACTGCCCCCTCGGAGGTGCCCTCCTGGGGGGAGGGGGTCGCTACGATGAGTTGATCGGTGCCTTCGGTGAACCCGAGGCGGCCACCGGTTTCGCCCTCGACCTCGGGGCCGTGGGAGAGGCAGGCCGGGCCCGGGGGTCGGCGAACCCGGGGGGCATAGGCTGCCTGGTCGCCGCATCCAGGTGCAGTCGAGCTGAGGCAGTAGCCCTGGCGAGGCAGCTGCGCAGTCGAGGCTTCCGGGTGACCGTGCATCTGCAGGAAGAGGACCCCCGGGAGGATGCCGCTCACCGACTGGCCAGGGAGATGGGGCTCGAACAGGTACTGATCGTGGGAGAAGGAAACCGCCTCAGGTACGGGGTCAGCCAGGGTTAGGGAGGAGAGAGACGAATGTCGACGATACTCGGCCGTACCGGAGCCGGGGCTATCACCGTGGCGCTGCCCAAGGGGCGGCTGTACGGCCCCGCCGTTCGCTTCCTCCGGAGGACGATGCAGCAGGACGTGGGGGTCCTCGACGATGCCGGCCGCAGGCTTTGCGTGTGCTCCGCGGATGGACGCCTCCGGTATCTGCTGGTGCGGCCCTCCGACGTGGTCACCTACGTGGCCGAGGGCGTGGCAGATATGGGAATCGTGGGCAAGGACACTTTGATGGAGGACCAGGGTGAGGTCTACGAGCTGTACGATCTCGAGTTCGGAGGGTGCCACCTGGCAGTGGCCGCGCCGGGGGAGTCCGTCGCCCCGTATGAGCGCGCCGAGGATTTCTACCGCGGTACTGGAGCCGTGCTGCGCGTTGCCACCAAGTACCCCAGGACGGCGCGCCGTCACTTCGAACAGGCTCAGATAGCGGCGAGGGTCATAGCTCTGCGGGGCAGCGTGGAACTGGCGCCGCTGGTCGGACTGGCGGATGCGATCGTGGACCTGGTTGCCACCGGTGGCACCCTGAAGGCCAACGGGCTGGTTGAAGTGGAACACATATCCGACATCACGGCGAGGCTGGTGGTGAATCCCGTGAGCATGAAGGTGAAGGCGCAGGTGCAGAGCATGCTCAGGCCCCTGCGCGAGGGGAGAGGATCCGGGGGGATGGTCGGCGATGTTGACTCTTCACGATGCTGAGGAACTGATGGAGCGCCTGGGGGGACCGGGACGCAGCCAGCCCTGGGATCTCGCTCTGGAGGAGCGGGTCCGCGAGATACTGGAGAGCGTTCGCACTGACGGGGATGCGGCTGTGACGGCGTACGGGGGGATGTTCGACGGAGTGAGACTATCAGCAGAACAGGTACCCGTGGGGCGTGAAGAGATCTCGCGGGCGCGGGAGATGGTCCCTCCGGAGCTGGTTTCTGCCATGCAGAAAGCGGTCTTTAACCTGCGTGACTTCCACGAGCGGGAGATATCGAAGAGCTGGTGGCACCTGCGAGGTGACGGCACCCTGGTAGGCCAGAGAGTTACCCCTCTCCGGCGGGTGGGACTCTACATACCGGGTGGCAGGGCCGCGTACCCGTCATCACTGCTCATGACGGCTGTACCGGCGCAGACTGCCGGTGTCGAGGAAATCCTGGTGTGCTCTCCGCCGGACCGTGAAGGATCGCTGAGCCCCGCCGTACTCGCGGCCGCGGATCTTCTCGGAATTCACCGGGTGTTCAGGATAGGCGGCGCCCAGGCGATCGCCGCCATGGCCTTCGGGACGGAGACGGTGCCGCCGGTCGATATGATCGCTGGTCCCGGAAACGTCTACGTTACGGCCGCGAAGAGGCTGGTGTACGGGACGGTGGATATCGATTCTCTCGCCGGTCCCACGGAGCTGGCAGTGCTCTGTGACTGCACGGCGGATCCCGCGGTGGTGGCCGCAGACCTGCTGGCGCAGGCAGAGCACGATCCCGAGGCGCGGGTCTTTCTGTTGACCGTTTGCCGCGAGATCTACAGGGCGGTTCGTGACGAAATCGAGCGCGAGCTTCCGCGGATGCAGCGGCTGGAGATCGCCAGTCAGTCACTGCAGCACAGATCAGCGGCGGTCGTTGCCGAGGAGGACGTACTGTGGCGGCTGCTCGACGTCATGGCGCCCGAACATCTCAGCGTACAGATGCAGGAACCACTCGCGAGGCTTGATAAGGTCCAAAACGCCGGTGCCGTCTTCCTCGGCGGCCTCTCAGCCCCCTCTTTCGGCGACTACACCTCGGGGCTCAACCACGTTCTTCCCACGGGAGGAACGGCGCGCTTTGCATCCCCCCTGGGGGTGGAGTCCTTCCTCAAGCGGTCAAACGTGCTCATGTTGTCCGGGGAGGGCTTCGAGGACCTGGCGGTGGCGACGGAGACCTTTGCGAAGGCAGAGGGGCTGGCAGGTCATGCCCGGGCGGTATCGATCAGGAGGGAGGAGTGATGCTGAGGCTTCAATCCAACGAGAATCCTTATGGAGTGATCGAGCCGCTGCGAACTCAGCTGCACGAAGAGCTGCGCCGGGTGCACCCCGGGTTCTACCCGGACGCTGACGCGCTGAGACTGCGGCGGGCCCTCGCCCGCTACAACCGTACGGATGTTGACAGGATCCTGGTGGGAAACGGATCCGATGAGCTCTTGCAGATGATGCTCTTGGCCTTCCGGAGGCACCTGGAACAGGTGATTGTGGCCACCCCCACCTTCGGGATGTATGCAAAATCAGCGGAGGTGGCCGGCCTGGCGGTGAAAGAGGTGCCGTTGGGAGAGGGTTTTTCCCTGCGGGGAGAAGAGATCGCTGCCGCTGCCGCAGAGTCCCCATCGGCGGTCTTCGTGTGCTGGCCCAACAACCCGACCGGAAACTACTTCGGTTCTGGGGAGGTGCAGAGGATCCTGGACTCGGAGGCGTGCCTGGTGGTGATGGACGAGGCCTACTACGAGTTCGGCGGACACACCCACCTCCCTCTCACCGCCCGGGATCCCCGGGTCCTCGTAGTCCGCACCTTGTCCAAGGCCTTCGGACTGGCGGCCATGCGCGTCGGTTACATCATGGGTGATCCACAGACCCTACAAGGGGTGGAGAATGTTCGACAGCCCTATAATCTCAGCGCGGCGGCCCAGGTTAGCGGCAGCGTGGTGGTGGAGAACGCCTCGGCCCAGCTGGAAACCGTGAAGCGGCTCCTGGGGGCCCGGGGCGAACTCATGTCGCAGGTAGACTCCATCGCGGGGCTGCAGGCGCTGCCGACCGTTACGAACTTCTTCTTGATCCGGGTGTGCCCCGACCTTTACGGCATGGCTGCCGGGGATCTCGAGCTCTTGCTCTATGATAGAGGCATAATGGTCCGCCATTTCACCTATATGCCGGAGTATCTGCGCGTCTCCGTCGGAGCATTTGACTCCAACCGCCGGCTGATCAACGAATTGGAATCCATCCAGGAGGAGGCACGGTGATATGCCGAGGATCGGACGGGCCCAGAGGTGCACTGACGAGACGGAGGTCAGCGTTAGGCTTGAGCTGGACACAAGGCGGGATGCCAGGTGTGATTCGGGACTGCCCTTCTTCGATCACATGCTGTCGGCAATGACCTTTCATGCTGGCTTCGGGTTGGACTTGACGGCAAGGGGCGACCTGGAGGTCGGCGGGCACCACCTCGTGGAAGACGTGGGCCTGGTCCTCGGAACGGCCCTGGCCCAGGCTGTAGGCAGAGGAGAAGGCATTACCCGGTTCGGCCACGCCTTTGTGCCCATGGACGAGGCCCTGGTTGCTGCCTTCGTGGATGTGGGCGGAAGGGCGTTCCTGGGATATGAGATGGCACCTCCCGAGCGGCGGTTCGGTGCTTTCCACACCGATCTTCTGCCCGAGTTTTTCCGCGCGATGTGCACCAACGCCGGGATAACCCTTCATCTTCGACAGGATGCGGGAGTTAATGCGCATCACATATCGGAGGCCGCCTTCAAGGCGGTAGGAAGGGCGCTCAGGGTGGCTGTAAGCCTCGATGAGGCGGACACTATCCCCTCGACAAAGGGGGTCATCGGCTGATGTTGGCCGTAGTGGATTATGGCCTGAACAATGTACACAGTGTCCACAACGCCCTCTGTCAGCTGGGCATCGGCAGCGTGGTGACATCCGATCCCGAGGTGGTGATGGGCGCGGGGGGAGTGATACTCCCCGGGGTGGGCTCCTTCACCGAGGGTGCGTCTGCCCTCGACGCGCTTGGTCTCAGGGAGGTCCTGGAGGAGTGTCCCGAAAGAGGCGTTCCCCTGTTGGGCATATGCCTGGGAATGCAGATGCTGTTCGCCGGCAGCGAGGAGACCGGTGTCGACGGGCCATCGGGTGGGCTGTCCCTTCTTCCGGGTCGGCTGGTCCGGTTCCCCCGGGGAGTGAAGGTGCCCCACATGGGCTGGAACACCGTGCACAGCCGTGGTGGCAGCATCCTGATGGACGGGTTGGACAACCCCTACCTGTACTTCGCCCATTCATACTACCTGCCCGGGAGCAGCGGTGTGGCTCGTGCTGTTACCGAGTACGGAGGCACATCTTTCACCAGCGTCGTCGAGGAGCACCCTCTCTATGGGACGCAGTTTCACCCGGAAAAGAGTGGCGGCTCCGGGCTGCGGGTCCTTTTGAACTTCGCCCGAAGGGTGAGTGAAGCCGCATGATCGAGGTATATCCAGCGGTGGACATCCGCGGCGGGTTGTGCGTGCGGCTCGAGCGCGGGCGCTTCGAGCGAGAGACGGTGTTTTCAGAGGATCCGGCGGGCACGGCGAGGCGGTGGGTCTCGCTGGGAGCCAGCCTGGTGCACGTGGTGGACCTGGACGGCGCCCGCACGGGGAGCTCGCAGAATGTAGAGTTGATCGAGCAGATGGCGGCCGAGGGGATGCCCCTGCAGGTCGGTGGCGGCATCCGCTCCTACCCGCGAGCGCGAGGACTGCTGGAGGCCGGGGTTGAGCGGGTGGTGCTCGGCACCGCGGCGGTCGAAGATGAGCAGCTGCTGCGGCGCATGGTCGACGAGTTCGGAGACAGGGTGGTGGTGGGCGTCGACTGCCGGCAGGGACTGGTCGCTGTCGAGGGCTGGCAGCGCCAGCTGCAGCTGGCAGCACGTGAGTTCTGCTGTCACCTGGTGGAAGTGGGTGTCTTTCGCGTGGTGGTGACGGATATCGACCGCGACGGGATGCTTCAAGGCCCGTCCCTGGAGGCGCTGCGAGATCCCCTCCGCAGCGGGCTGAGGGTGATAGCTTCCGGGGGCGTCGGCGGGGTGAGGGATCTCGAGGGGTTGGAGGAGTTCAGCCGCTGCTGGCCCCGACTGGAGGGCGTGATAGTCGGGCGGGCTCTTTACGACGGAGGCATGGATCCCCAGCGGGTGTTGGGACGATATGGGCGGAGGGAGTGAGAGTCGTTGCTGGCCAAGAGGATAATTCCGTGCCTGGATGTGGCCGGGGGACGGGTGGTGAAGGGAGTCAACTTTGTTGACCTGCGCGATGCGGGCGATCCCGTGCAGCTGGGTGAAGCTTATTCACGCGAGGGTGCTGATGAACTGGTGTTTCTGGACATATCGGCCTCGCTGGAGGGTCGTGAGACGATGTTGGAGTGGGTCAGGGCGGTGGCGGAGAGAGTCTTCATTCCACTCACCGTGGGAGGGGGCATCGGCGACGAGAGCCACGTAGGAGCTGTGCTGCGTGCCGGGGCCGACAAGGTCTCCATCAACACTGCCGCCGTCAGGGATTCATCGATAGTGCAGCGCTCGTCGGCGAGGTACGGGTCCCAGTGCATCGTCGTGGCCATCGACGCGGGGAGAACGGGAAACGGGGATGAGCCTGCCTGGGAGGTGTTCACCCACGGCGGGACGCAGAAAACGGGCCTGGATGTCCTGGATTGGGCGGAGGAGGTTGTTTCGCTGGGTGCCGGCGAACTGCTGGTCACCAGCATGGACCGGGATGGCACGGTCAGTGGATACGATGTGGACCTTCTGCGCTGCCTGGGTGAGAGAGTGAGGGTACCGTTGATCGCCTCCGGGGGGGCGGGTGGCCCCGCAGACATGCTCGAGGCCTTTCAAGCCGGAGCGGATGGCGCCCTGGCCGCTTCCATATTCCACTATGGAGAGTGGAGCATCATGGAGGTGAAGAGAGAATTAGCACGCCAGGGAGTGGAGATGCGGCTGTGAGCGCGGACATGGACTTAGATGCGGTGACATTCGATCAGGCGGGGCTCGTCCCCGTGATCGCACAGGACTGTCGCGAGGGGCGTGTGCTGATGCTGGCGTACGCGGATCGGTGCGCACTGAGGAGTACGGCGGCTACGGGCGTGGCTCACTACTACAGCCGCAGCCGGGAGGAACTCTGGGAGAAGGGTGGTACATCGGGGAACCGCCAGGCGGTGCAAGAGATCCTCCTCGACTGCGACGGCGACGCGGTGATCTACCGGGTCATTGCGGAGGGTCCGGCATGTCACACCGGCGAGGACAGCTGCTTTCACAGGAGGCTGTGGGGGAGAGGGGAACCCCCTGCAGCGAGGGACTGGGCGGTACTCGGAGAACTGGTGGACATCATCGAGGCCCGGAAACAGGGCGCCCCGGAGGGCTCATACGTGCTTCGACTGCTCGGGGATGAGCAGCTCAGCCTGCGCAAGGTTTCCGAGGAGGCGACGGAGGTCCTGCTGGCAGCGATGGGTGAGGCAGGGCAGCTCGCCCCGGAAATGGCGGACCTGTGGTTTCACTGCCTGGTCCTGCTGGCGAGGTACGACTGCGACGTGGGGGAGGTGCTATCCGAGCTGAGGGCGAGGCGTGAGTCACCAACCTGATACCCGGCCGGCAGGAAAGTGCCACCTCCTTGGGGAATCGAAAGAAGGGGAGGGGACGATGATGATCCGGAACTGGTGGCACAGGACCTTTTCGGGGGAGTCAAGGGGAGAGGAGACGGCCGGGATGCAGATCCGCGTCATTCCTGTGGACCGGGTCTCCGGCAGTCCGTATCAACCGCGTACGGAGTTCAACGAGGAAGAGCTGCAGGACCTCGCTGCCTCAATACAGCGGGTGGGCCTGATCGAACCAGTCGTGGTTCGGGAGGTTCCCGGAGAAGACGAGGCTTATCAGCTGGTGGTTGGGGAGCGTCGGCTCCGTGCGTGCCGAATGCTGGGACACGAATCGGTGATGGCCGTGGTGCGGGTGGCGGACGACCGCGATGTGGCCCTCATGGCCCTGACCGAGAACATGCAGAGGCAGGATCTGCACTTCATCGAGGAGGCCCTGGCCTTCAGGCGGATCCTCAAGGAGTTTGAACTCACCCAGGAACAGCTGGCGCAGGATCTGGGTCTGAAGCAGTCCACGATCTCCAACAAGCTGCGCTTACTGAGCCTTGACGAGGATATCCTGGAGGAGGTTCGCCGAGCCGGAGTCAGCGAGCGGCACGCGAGAGCACTGCTCCGTCTCCCGGACTCTTCCATTCAGGCCTCGGTCCTTTCGCGCGCAGTGAAGGACGGTCTGTCGGTCAGGGAGACCGAGAAGCTGGTGGACCGTACGCTGAGGGGCCAACAGCCCCGCCGGCAGGCCCGCATGCAGGGGATCATCAGGGACGTGCGGATCTTTCTGAACGGCCTGGATCAGGCAGTAGCCGCGATGAACGAGTCGGGTCTGAAGGTTGACATGACCAGAACAGACCGGGGAGATCATTACGAAGTTACTATTCTGGTGGCAAAGGGAGCACAGGAGAGCGCCGCTGCAGAAGACCAACCCGCGCAGGGATGATGCCTTCGGTTTGAGGATTGAGCGGAGGGAGAGGGACCGGTGGGCAGGGTCATTGCAATAGCGAATCAGAAGGGTGGAGTGGGGAAGACGACCACCGCCATCAACCTGGCGGCCTGTCTCTCCGAGCAGCAGGGTAAGAGTGTCCTGCTGGTGGACATCGACCCCCAGGGCAACACGACCAGCGGACTCGGCGTGCAGAGGCAGAACCTGAACGAGAGCATTTACGATGTGCTGATAGAAGAGGTGCCCGTCCGACGGGTCGTGCGCGCCACGGTGATGAAGAACCTCAGGATCGTCCCGTCTACGATTGATCTTGCCGGAGCAGAGATAGAGCTGGTATCGCTGTTGGCACGGGAACTGCGGCTGCGCCGCGCCATCAAGACAATACGCGGAGAATTCGATTATCTCATCATTGATTGCCCCCCGAGCCTCGGCCTACTGACGGTGAACGCCCTCGCGGCGGCGGGCGAAGTGTTGATCCCCATCCAGTGCGAATACTACGCCCTCGAGGGGCTGACCCAGCTCCTCAACAGTATCAGGCTGGTACAGCGGAACCTCAACCCGGACCTCGAGGTGGTGGGGGTGCTCCTCACCATGTTCGATGGGCGTACCAACCTCAGCATCGAAGTGGCCGACGAGGTCAAGAGGTATTTCAGGAACAAGGTTTTCGGTACCATCATCCCGCGCAACGTCCGGCTGAGCGAGGCACCGGGGCACGGCAAACCCATTATCCATTATGATCCGAGCTCGCGCGGCGCGGAGGTCTACGCGGAGCTGGCAAGGGAGGTGGTGGAAGGTGGCGCGTAAGAACCGCAGGCTGGGCAAGGGCCTTGAGGCCCTCTTGGGAACGACCGAGATGCCCGAGCCGGAGGGGGGTGTCCGGCAGCTTTCCCTGGATGATATAACGGCGAACAGGTTCCAGCCGCGACGCGATTTCTCGGAGGACAGGCTCAGTGAGCTGGCGGATTCTATCCGGGTGCACGGTGTGGTGCAGCCGGTGATAGTGCGCACCCATGGAGATGAGTACGAGCTAGTGGCAGGTGAACGCCGCTGGAGGGCGGCGAGAATGGCGGGACTGGACAGGATTCCGGCCATCATCGGCGACTTCGAGGATAGAGAGCTGATGGAGGTAGCGCTGGTAGAGAACCTCCAGCGGGAAGACTTGAACCCGTTGGAGCAGGCGACGGCCTACCAATCGCTGCAGCAGCAGGTCGGCCTGACGCAGGCGGAAGTCGCCGAGCGTATCGGCGTCAGCAGGTCGCAGGTGGCCAACATCCTTCGCCTGCTGCAGCTGCCCGAGGAAGTGCAGGCGATGGTGCGGCGGGGTGAACTCGGCCTCGGTCACTGCAAGGTGATCCTGGGGTTGAAGGATGAGCAGAGGGTGCCCTTTGCGAAAGGCGTCGTCGCCCGCGAATGGACGGTCAGGGCGGCGGAGGAGGCAGCGGCTCAGCTGAGGCATGGAGCCGAGGAGCCGCAGGAAGAAGATCGTGAGGAGACGGACGAGGAGGCTGCCGGGGACGATGTTGAGGTTTTCGTGCGCGACGTGGAGACCAGGCTGTCCCGGGCCCTGGGCACGCGGGTCTCGATGAGGGACCGCGAGGGGAGAGGCCGGATAGTGGTTGAGTACTACGACTACGACGACCTGCAGCGGCTTCTCGACATAATGCTGCGGGGGTGAGTGCGGATGCAGACCGAACAGGTAGGGTGCCGTCGAAGGGTGCAGTGTTCCACGTGGAACATTACGTTCCTCGACAGGGGGGTGATCGCACCCCGCTCCGGGGACGCGGGTGGTGGCCATGCTTGGTACCCTGGTTAATGTCCTGGCTATAGTCGTCGGATCGCTGGCCGGACGGTTCCTGATTCCCTCCCTGCCGAAGAGAATGAGTCGTACGGTGACCTGCGGGGTTGCCCTCGCCGTGGTCCTCATAGGGATGCAGATGGCCCTCTCTACCCAGAACGTGCTGATCATCATTCTTTCCCTGGCCATGGGTGGGGCCGCGGGAGAGGCGATGAACATTCAGAACGGCCTGGATGCCCTCGGCGACCGGCTCAAGGCGGCCGTGTCAGAGACGTCGAGATTCGGTGAGGCCTTTGTCACCGCGACTCTGCTGTACTGCGTGGGGCCGATGGCGATCATGGGGGCGATCCAGAGCGGCGTCCAGGGGGATCATTCCACCCTGTTTGCCAAGAGCATGCTGGACGGTATCACCTCCGTGGTGCTGGCATCCACCGTCGGCATCGGAGTCATCGTCGCCGCTGTTCCCGTGTTAATCTACCAGGGCGGCATCGCCCTGGCCGGCGCCCGCTTAGCAGCGGTCCTCACGCCGGAGATGGTGGGGGAGCTCACCGCATGCGGGGGGCTCATAATCGTTGCCCTGGGGCTCAACATGCTCGAAGTAACGCGGCTCAGAGTCGCCAACCTCCTGCCTGCCCTTCTGTGTGCACCCTTGCTCGTGATCGCCTGGAGCTTCGTACCCAACCTCCTCTGATCCTCCGTCAGCTATGAAGGAGCCTCCACCATTGGTGACGAAATGTACTGATTACAGCTTTTGCGGAAAGCGAAGTAGGTCCTTCGGGGAGGGTGATGATGGGCAGAGGCAGGAAGACGTCCCAGGACATGCACTGGACGCTGCTCTTTGTGAACGGATTCAGGCCGGTGAGGTCACTGAGAATTCCCCGGTTCCTCCTGCCCGTGGCCGTGCTCGTCTGCATCCTGATGATCATGACGTCAGTCGCTGCCTACAACTCCTACAATCACCTCCGGCGCGAAGCAGCCCAGGTGAAAAACCTTGAGAGGATCGTATCCCAGCAGCGGGATATCATATCGGATTTCTCGGGCCGCCTCACCGCGGCCGAGCAGCGGTTGCAGGAGGTACAGGAACTGGATCGCCAGCTGGCGGCAGCCCTCGGGGTTGACCCTCCGCCCTCAAGACCCACGTCCCTGGCCGAGCGGATCAACGGGGGCGAGCACAGTGCCGTGCAGCAGCTGGCTGCTGGGCCGGAGCGTGCCCACGGGCTGGGGATCGAGGAGCCCGGCGTCTACGCCGAGCTGGAGCCCAGGCTGTGGGCCCTGACGGCCGCACTACGCGACCATACGGTGCGGATCCGTGACCTGCGTGCCCAGATCGCGGGCCACCTCTCAGAGGGCGAGGCGGTACCGCACCGCTGGCCGGTGAGCGGTGGATACGTTTCATCGACCTACGGATGGCGGGTGTCTCCGGTGACCGGGCGATGGGACTTTCACCGGGGCATCGACATCGCTGCCCCGCAGGGTACTCCCATCGTTGCCACGGCCCCGGGAGTCGTGGTCTTTGCGGGACGTGTTGCTCACTACGGTGAGACTGTGATCATACGCCATGGTGCCGAACCGGAAACGCTCTACGGGCACTGCTATGGCATTGATGTTTCAGTCGGACAGAGGGTCGTAAGCGGACAGATTATCGCCACCGTGGGCAGCACCGGGCGGAGCACGGGTCCCCATGTTCACTACGAGGTCAGGTTGAACGGGGATCCCGTGAGCCCGTGGCCCTACCTGCCCTAGGCCCAGGAGGGGAGTGACGAAGTGTTTGCCAGAGATAAGAAGGAACAGGCGGATCCTCACAAGATTTGCACGGTAGTAGGTGCCGACGCTCGGATTGAGGGCACTTTGAAGAGCGGCGGGAGCCTCCGCGTTGACGGCTGGGTCAAGGGAGGCGTGGAGGTTGACGGCGACGTCACGGTCAGTGAGGCGGGCGAGGTAGTCGCCAGGATTTCTGCCTCCACTGTGAGGGTAGCGGGGACCGTCAGGGGGAATATATGCAGCCGCGGAGCCGTCGAGATGACCGCCGATGCCGTGGTCGAGGGGGATGTGTACTGCGAATGCCTGGTCATTGACAAGGGCGCCGTGTTCAACGGTACCAGCCACATGGCGGGTGAGGAGAAACCAGAGGCGCCTGTGAGCGAGGAGTCGTGACCAGCTGAGAGAGAACGGAGACGACATGACGAGGATCGCGTTCTTGATTAACCCCATCGCCGGGGGTGGCAGGGCCCTCAGGGGATGGGAGTCCTTCCGGGGCAGGATCGGGGGAGAGGTCAGCTTCGACAGCTACCGTAGTGAGCGTCCAGGACAGGCCGTGGAGCTGGCGGAGCGCGCAGCGCTGCGAGGATATGACGTCGTGGTGGCAGTGGGCGGTGATGGTACCATCCATGAGACTGTGAACGGCCTCATGCGGGCCGGTTATCGAAACGGGGCGTACACCGGTCCGTGTCTCGGCATCCTTCCCCTGGGCCGCGGCAACGACTTCGCTCGGACCTTCCGCTTACAGGGGGATATCGAGGAGGTCTGGAGGCGGCAGCTGGCCGCCCTGGATGGCCCGAGGCACCACGTGGACGTTGGGCGCCTGGCTTCTGATGATGAGCCGCCCTGGTACTTCGTCAACATGTGTGGGGCCGGCTTCGATGCGGACGTGGCCGCCATGGCGAATCGCCTGCCGCGGCGTCTGGGCGGTGCTCTGCCGTACGTCATGGGGATCATATTCAACTTCGTCGCCCTCAAGAGCAGGCAGCTTGAGATCGAACTCTCGGACGTCATCGAGGTCTCCGAGTACACCTTCGGAGGGTGGGACAACATCATAGAGAACAGGGACGATGGCGGCCTGGTGAACATAAGGGTGCAGGAACAGCTGCTGTTGACTCTGACCGGCATAGGAAGGTTTCTCGGCGGCGGCATGATGCTTCTGCCTTTTGCAGAGCCCAGCGACGGATACCTGGACGTGATGCTGGTGCGACCGGTGGGTCGCGTGCGACTGCTGCGTGTCCTCGGTTCCAGCTTCAGGGGTGAACACGTGGCTGAGCCGGAAGTGACTTACTTCCGGGCGCGCCGTGTTATGATTAGGGGGCCTTCCGGCACGAACTTCCATGCGGACGGTGACTACGTGCGGCAGGAGGCTGCCGTCGTCGATGCTTTACCACGGGTGCTTCCCGTACTATTTTGAGTTGTTGCCGGGTTAGGGGGTGACACATATGTTCGCCGACAGAGCCGAAGCGGGGCAGAGATTGGCGCGCGAGCTGCGGGAGTCCGAGCGCAGCTACGACCTGGTGGCAGGGGTTGCACGCGGCGGAGTTCCTGTTGCGGCCGAGATCGCCCGGGCCCTGGACATCCCGCTGAAAGCCGTGGTGTCCAACAAGATCCGGTCGCCTTACAACCCGGAACTGGCAATCGGTGCCGTGGGCGAGGACGGATCGCACCTGAGGGAAGAGCGGATTCTCTCCATCTCTGATATCACGCCCGAGCAGTTCGAGCGGGCCAGGGCCGAGGCGCTCCGGGAACTGCGGCGCCGAGTTGAGGTATACGGATCCGTGGGGGAGGCCGCCGAGGGACGCACCGTGATCCTCGCCGATGATGGTGTGGCAACCGGGATGACGCTGCGCGCGGCTCTGCTCTCCCTTCGGAATATGGGTGCAGCGCACATCATCGTGGCAGTGCCGGTGGCGTCTCGCGATGCAGCCGCCCAGCTCATGAGAGAAAGCGACGAGGCCGTGATCCTGCAGACCCCGCACGCGTTCATGGCCGTTGGCCAATACTACCGACGTTTTCCCCCTGTTACCGATGAGCAAGTTCTTGGACACCTCGAGGAAAGCTCGAAGGAATAGGCACCCTCCCTTTCGCCCAAGATACGGGCGAAGGGAGTGATTTGAGTGGAGGGTGCTCGCATTGCAGTGGAGGCCGGGCTGGAAAATATGCACCAGCAGCTGGTGCGCGAGGGGTTCGATGTGACCCCCATTTCGAGGGTGGGCGGCGACCTCCCCCGGGACGTGGACTGCGTGGTGATCTCCGGTGGGGATAGTAACATCATGGGTCAGGGGCGGAGCACGGTGTCCGTACCCGTCATAGATGCGCGGGGGATGGATCCCCGGGAGGTTGCTGAGGAGGTTCGCCGACGCCTGGAGGTTATCGGAGGCAGTTAGCAATCGGGGTGTTCGCGGGGTCCGGAATCCGTGCGTCCGGGCCCCTCTTCAGTCGGATACCCCACCGGCTGCCGGGCCGCGCGGGGCTCCCTGCCTTATCCATTCCGTCGCCAACATGATGCCCGATGCCACCCACCGGGCCATGCGCATGACCCGGCTCAGCCGTGTGTTCTGGAGTATGTAAAACTCCATGAAACCGTTCATGTTGACGGTTCCGGTGATGTGCATGGTGCCGACGCTGGGCAGGCGTTTGTTGACGCCGGCTCCGGGGCGGAGAGGTTCCTCAGCCAGCGACACGGTGCCGACGTACCGACGGGGACCGAGGCAGGCATCTACGGCCAGCACCGGCAGCGAAGGGTCGAAGTCAGCGATGAAAGATTCAAGATTGGCGGCATGGATCGGTGAATCGACGGTACCCCAGACGCGGAGTCCTGAAAGAGCCTCCTCCTCAAGCAGTGAGCCCGTGAGCGGTCCTAAGGCATCACCAGTGGACCGGTCTGTGCCCACGCATACCACGTCGAACATTGTGCCGCGGCAGATTCTGGCCAGTCGGCGCCCCAGGACTGAAGGGCTGTCCATGCGGGGGTCAAATCTGTATTTCACCGGTGTAACCCTCTGTCTAGCCATAACATCCCAAGTATATGGAGATCCGGCTCAGAATATGTATGAGGCCGATTGGAGGGTTGGCCGTGGTCCCGCATGCATGGCGTGGCATCAAGAACAGCCTCCTGGTTGCCTCCGCCTATGTTGGAGGGGTCGTGGGCGGAGGCTTCGCCACCGGCCGGGAGGTCATGCACTTTCTCGGTGCCTCACCCGGGGGTGGGATCGCCCGCGTGCTGGTCGTTACGGCGGGTTTCACCCTGGGAGGAGCGGGTCTCATGGCTCTGACCCTTCGTATCAGGGCCCGGACTCCGGCGGAGGTCATGCGTGTCGCCTGGGGTGACTCAACCGCCCGAGCAGTCGTGGATGTACTGCTGACGGTCTTCTACTGGCTGGTCCTGGGGGTGGTTCTCTCCGCGGGTGATGCCCTGTTGACTCCCGAAGGTCTGCCCGCCGGTGCGGGAGCGGTCTTAATGGCACTGGCTGTCGCCGTTCCCCTGTCCGGAGGGCGGCGGGGACCCTGGGCGGTCAATATGACCCTCCTGACGGTGCTCACCGTCACCCTGGCCGTCGCAGCCCTGTCCCTTTCACCAATGATTCCCCGCGGAGTCATCGCGGCCACCTCCGAAGCCCCGGGCACCACAGACGCTGTGCTGTACGTCAGTTACAACCTCCTGTTTGCGATGGCCGTCTTTCCGGGCCTGGCGTCGGAGATAGGTGGCCGAGCCTGCATCATCGGGGCAGCCCTGGGCGGCGCCCTGCTGGGCTTTGTCTGTTGGGCCGAGTGGCGTCTCATGCTGGAGGTGCACCGGCATGTCGCGTTCGCCCAGGTGCCGCTGCGGGTGGCGATGGAGCTGACCACACCGTGGGCGGCGAGGATATACCTGCTGCTCGTGGCCCTGTCACTCTTGACCACCGGCCTCGCCGTGGGACGCGGCCTGCTCGGTCGGCTGGGCAGGGCCGGTCGGGGGGGACAGAAGATCATTGCCCTCATCCTTCTGCCGGCCCTTCTCGTGTCCGGCATTGACCTCGTCCGATTGGTCCAGGGCATCTACCCCGTGGTGGGCTGGCTCTCCCTCGTGTTGTGGGCAGCCCTGTTCATCCGCACGCTGAGGGCACTGGGTGCCGGGCTGATGTAGCTCGAATTTCGGATCCCCGGAGGCGAATCCTATGCACTGCACGGCGGGGTGCACTCCTGTCGGCGCTCGGTCGTGAGACGAAGCCTCCCGACCTGTGGTATCCTAGGGTAGAACCTTAGGGGGAGATGAGTCCCGGCTGAAGAAAGAAGACTGAGGGGGTTCTAAGTGTCCGAGGAAGTTGACGATCGCAATGATCAACAAGATGCGTACGAAGAGGCCGTCAGACTGATTGATCAGGGGAGCAACAACCAGGCCTTAAGAATCCTTCTGCCCCTGATCGAGGAGGAGCCCGATCATCCTGACGTGCTGAACAAGGCGGGGGTGGCCTACGCGCGGCTTGAAGAGATGCAGGGGGCGGAGATATGCTTCGTGAGGGCGATTCTCTCAGATCCTCACAATGCTGCGGCACTTTCGAATCTCGGCAACATCTATCTCGACCGAGGTGATAACAGGCGGGCCATCGCCCTGTACGAGAAGGCCCTGAAGTACGATCCAGATTACCACGTGGCCCACAATAACCTCGCAGCCGCATACAAGCGCGTGGGGAAGATAGGAAAGCAGGTTGAGCACTTTAAGAAGAGTCAGAAGCTGCGAATGCGCCCAGATCCCGACGAAAGGCAGCGGCGGTCGAGATGGCGCCGGAGCCCCGCACGGTCGGGTGCTGCGACCACCGATGTGCAGAACGGTGGTGCGCGCGAGACTCGCAGTTTTGGGAGGCTCGGAGGATGCCTGGGTTTGATCATGGCAGTACTCATACTGGCGGGCACGCTGGCCCTATTGCTGTCTTGAGGCGAGCGCTGCCGCCGTTGGTGTGGTTGCTGGCCTTTGTGGCCATCGTATCTTTCATCGTGAGGGGTTACCCCCTCGCACTCAGCTCGCGCCCCGAGAGATCCCTGGCTGTTACGCTGATACTGGATCGACCGATATCCGGTGATGAGCCGCCGGTGGGTGTGGCGATGGTGTCTCCACGGGGAGCAGCCGGAGAGGGTGTCTCAGCCCTGATTCTCAAGGGCGGCCCCGGTGGGCCCTACGAGGTTACCCTGTCAGGCGACAGGCTGCCCCTGGTGTTGGCAGACCATGGTGAGGATGTGCCGCTTTTGACAGCGAAGACGGACCAGGGACTGGCCGTGGCAGCCCTCGGCGGCAGGGAGGTGGTCGTGATCACGGCAGGACAAGAGGGTCCGGCGTCCGTCGTCTGGACCGTACCGGAGGGCGCGGTAACGGGCCTGTACCCGGCCTCCGAGGGGCTCGCCTGCATCTCGACCGTCATTGGAGGCGGTTCTTACCCTGAGACCTTTTCTGAGCGGGCATGGGAACCATCCGGCGAGAGACTCCTGGAGGAGCATGTATGGTTCTGGCGTGGGGGGACGTGGGAGGGCCGTCCCCTGGTCATACCCGGATCCGTGGTGATCGAGGGCGGGATTTCACACCTCGGCGACGTGCTCCTCCTCGTGTTGGATATGTCCGATTTGCAGGCCGTTGAGGGGGGTAGGGATCGGGGACTTCTCACCGTCGAGTCAGGGGAGATTGGATGGTGGTGGCCGCTGCAGGCGGCCCCGGGCTCCGGCGTGATGCATTTCGCATCAACGTGCTCGAATGCGACTCCCATGGGCCCGGTGGTGTACACGGAGCAGGAGGTCTGCGCTTACCAGGTCGGGGGCGGTGAGCCTTCGTGGACCTTCAGGCCTTCGCGGGGACAGGTCGCCGGTGAGCTGAAGGCGGTAGCGGTGCTGTCCGACGGACTTGCGGTCGCCTCGGAGCGCACCATCTTCTTTTTGGACCGTGAGGGAGAGGTGTTGAGCCAGATCGTCACTGATTCGACCGTTGTGACCCTGTTTCCGCTGCCCGGACACCCGGAGGTGTTCGTGCTGATGACGGAGGAACGAGTCAGCGTCTACGATGCATGGGCGCGGAGGATGTGGTCGGCGCACCTCGACTGCTCGCCCCTCGCATGGGACACGTTCCATCCTGCTGGAGAGAGCGCCGGGGTCTACCTTTCGGTGGTTACCGCGGAAAGCCTCCTCCAGTTCCGCCTCGATGTCGATCCTTAGGGAGCGAAGACTGTGAGCAATCGACCACGTCTTCCGGGCATGAAGCAGGTACCCTTCTGGGCCCTGGCGATGATTCTGGCGGGAGCACTCTTGCTGGTGCATATGGAGATCGAGCAGCTGTGGCCGGAGCATCCCCTCTGGTTCAGGACGGTTTTTTCCTTCGCAACCGTGGGCATCATCGGCGAGTGGTGGGTGAGCAGATACTGGCCCGTGCTTCGGAGCTCCCGTTCAGACGTGCGAGAGGTCATGATAGGGTTCGGTGCCCTGATGGCGGTTCTGACCCTGGTCATCATCCATGTCAGCCAGACTCTGTCAACGGAGCTGGCACCGGAGCCTGTAGCCTGGGTCGCGTACCTGGCGTATGTTCTTCTGGATGCCTCATATCATTGGTGAGGATGACGGTAATTGCAGACTAACAGGGCAGCGGTTGCGATCCTGGTGCTGGCGGTGGTCTGTGTGTCGTCGGGCTCCATCCTGGTGCGGCTGGCCGATGCCCCGGCCGTTGCCATCGCCTTCTATAGACTGGCGTACGCGGCGGCGATCCATGGGCTTTTGTCCCTCACATCGCTGAAGGACTACCGGGCCTTTGACCGCGAGATGCTGCTGAAGTCCTTCATCGCGGGAGCGGCTCTCGCCGTTCACTTCACCCTGTGGATCAGCTCCCTGGAGCACACCACCGTGGCAGCTGCAACGGTGCTGGGAGCCTTTCACCCGGTGTTCACGGCCCTGTTGGCGTACTGGTTCCTCGGTGAGCGGCTCGGACGCCGGGGGGTCCTCTGTATCCTATTGGCCCTTGTAGGAACGGCGGTCATCGCCGGTGGTGATTTTGCCCTGGGCGGGGGATCCCTGTATGGTGACGCGTTGGCCCTGGGCAGCGCCCTGGCCATTGCCTTCTACTTTCTGGGAGGACGCCAGGTGAGGGCCCGGGTGGCAACACTGCCGTACACCACCGTGGTCTATGCTTCCGCCATGCTGTGGGTGGGATTGCTCTCGCGGGTGATGTCGGTGCCGCTCGCCGGCTACGGGGCAGGGGAGCACGGCCTCTTCATAGCCCTGGCGGTCATACCGACCCTGTTGGGGCATACGCTCTTGAACTGGTCGCTGGCGCACACGCAGGCCTTCGATGTCTCGGCTTCCATCCTCGGCGAGCCGGTGGGGGCGACGCTGCTAGCGTACCTGGTGCTCAGGGAAGCGCCGGGGCACCACCAGGTTCTAGGCGGCGTGTTGATCCTGGCAGGCCTGATGGCCCTGATGGGCAGGAGAAACGAACCAGGAGTGGGGGAGGTTCCGCCGCGGCACTCCGGGAGGTGAGAGCGTTGACATGGCTGGATTTTGCGGTCCTCATGATCATATGTCTGGGCACAATCAACGGCGTCAGGCGTGGATTCGTACGTTCCCTGTTCGGGCTCTTGGGGTTGGTGGTCGGTGTGGCAGCAGGCTGGGCCTGGGCTCCTGCCGTGGCCGAGTTCATGGAGAACAGGTGGGCCTGGGGCGCTACGATGACGGATTACCTCGCGGAGACCGTTCCCTTTCCGCGCCAGGTCGGTGGGGTGATATCACCGGGTGCCAGCTACTCGGAGTTCGCGGAACTGGTCCTGCTGGTACTGGGCTTCCTCTTCGTCTTCGTCCTGGTGACCCTGGCTGCGCGCTTCGTGGCGAAAGTGATACATGCAGCTGTGGGCTGGGGCTTCACGGGAGCGCTGGACCACATGATGGGCGGTGTCTTCAGTTTCATGGCGTCAGCCCTCTTCATATCGGTGCTTTTGGGTGTGCTGCTCATGGCATCAGCCTCGTATCCGGCACTTCATGGAATGGACGCCCTGGTTTACGGTTCACCCCTGGCCCAGGAGCTGGTGAGGGTCTTTTACGTCCTCAGTCCCCTGAGCGAGCGGCTGCTGGAGGTGGTATCCTGACAGGGGGGTGAGCCCCGCTTCTGACCGTGTGATCTTGAGGGTCACGGGGGGATCGTGACGGGAAGGGTGGTAGATTATAGTGGACTGGAGCGGTATGTGGCGGGAATACACGGCGAATGTGCGGTTGGTTGCATGGGCCCACACCTTTCTGAAGATAGTGCTGGTGGTCGTGGGTGCGAACGTGCTGCTGCGGCTGGTAAACGCGACGGTGGACCGGGGCATAGATGCCACAGAGCGGCGCATGTCTGCCGAGGACGAGATACGTCGGGCCGAGACACTGCGAGGCCTCTCCAAGTCAATCGCCCGGTATGCGGTCGGCTTCTTGGCCGTGACGACCCTCCTGCCCCTGGTGGGCGTCCCCATCGCCCAGATAATCGCCGGTGCAGGTGTCCTCGGCCTCGCCGTGGGCTTCGGAGCCCAGCACATCGTCAGGGACGTGATCTCTGGTTTCTTCTTTCTTTACGAGAACCAGTTCACCGTGGGCGATTTCGTCAGCATGGGCGGCGTCTCGGGAACGGTCGAGGAGATGGGGCTTCGCATGACACGTGTGCGCAGTTTCGCGGGAGAGGTCAATTTTCTGCCCAACGGTACCATCAGCCAGGTGACCAACTACTCCCGCGGTCCCATGCGAGCAATGGTGGACGTGGACATTGCCTACGAGGAGAAGGTCGACGAGGCCATCGAGGTCCTCGAGGAGCTCTGTGCACAGCTGGCCGAGGAGGTCCCCGAGATCGTCGAGGGGCCCAGGGTGCTCGGCGTGCAGTCCTTCAACGACTCCTCCGTGACACTACGGGTGTGGGCAAAAACGGCCAACATGCAGCAGTGGGCCACGGAGAGGGTGCTGCGTAGGAAGATCAAGAATCGACTCGCGGAGCGTGGGGTGGAGATTCCCTATCCCCGCCGCGTCCTGGTACCCAGCGAGCTGACAAAGGTAGGCTCCCACCGTCGGGGTGATGATGGGTGTGTGCACCGATGACCAGGGAGAGACCCACGATAGGTATCGGTGACATCGTAACTCTCAAGAAACCCCATCCCTGCGGAAGCAGCAGGTGGGAGGTGCTGCGGGTGGGGGCTGACTTTCGACTGCGCTGCATGGGATGTGGACGCCTGGCCATGCTGAGCAGGCGCAGGGTCGAATCACGTACCCGCAGGGTTGAGCATCCCGATGAGGATCCAAAATAGGGGGTGATGCTATGCAGCTGGGTGTGGTGGGGCTTCCGAACGCAGGCAAGTCCACGTTGTTCAACTGTCTCACGGGGGCCGGGGCGGAGACGGGGGTGTACCCGTTCACCACCGTCGAGCAGAACGTGGGTACGGTGGAGGTTCCCGACGACCGCCTGATTCCGGTGGCCGAGGCCCTGGGTTCGGCCCAGGTCGTGCCGGCCACGGTGAGGATAGTGGACATCGCCGGACTCGTGAGGGGGGCCAGCCGCGGCGAGGGTTTGGGCAACCGGTTCCTGGGTCACATCCGCCAGGTCGATGCCATCGCCCACGTGGTGAGGGCCTTCCACCGGGATGACGTTACCCACTCCGAGGGTGAGGTGGATCCTCTCAGGGATATTCACCTCATAGAGGCCGAGCTGCGGGCCGCCGACCTCGACGCCATAGAGAGGCGCCGCGAGACGGCTCTCGTTCGGGCGAAGGGTGGACAGGCTGCCCCCCGGGAAGAGCTCGGGCATCTGGATTCCCTACAGGCCAGGATTAAAAAGGACGAATACCTTGCTGCGTCGTCCCTGTCCCATGGTGAGGAGAGGCTTCTGCAGGAACTGCACCTGCTGACCAGGCGCCCGGTGGTGTACGTGGTGAACGTCGATGAAGAACTGGCCGCTTCCGGCGAAGGGAACCCCCTGGTGGAGCCGATCCTCAGGCTGGCATCCGAACGCGGTATGAGGGCCCTGGTGCTGACCGCCAGGTTCGAGGAGGAGCTGACAGCCTTACTGCCGGGGGAACGAGAGGACTTCCTGGACGATCTGGGGCTGGAGGAGACGGCGAGGGATCGATTTTTGCGCATGGCCCACGATGTCCTGGGGTTGATCACCTATTTCACCGGCAACGAGCGGGAGACCCGGGCGCGGTCGCTGCCGGGCGGTCAGACGGTGGTGGAGGCAGCCCGCAAGGTGCACTCGGACATGGCGGAGGGCTTCATCCGCGCCGAGGTCATAAAGGCGGACGATCTGATCAGGGCGGGATCGAGGACCGAGGCCCAGAGGAGGGGAAGCGCGAGGATTCAGGGCCGCGACTACATTGTCCAGGAGGGGGATGTCATCCAGGTGAGGTTCGATCCCCCTGGCACCCGGTAGTTTGAAGTGGGAAGCACCGGGTGCTATAATACATAGGCCGCAGGACGAGCGGCACTGAAATCCACACATTCTCTTCCTGCCTTGTCCGAGGAGACAAGGCCGTGAGCCCGAGGGAAGGAGGCTTTCTGAATTGGAATCCCGCGATTACCATGATGCCTACAATTACGAACTGATGTACATCGTGAATCCCGAGCTGGGGTCAGAATCGACCAGCGAACTGGCGCAGCTGTATCGCCAGCTGGCCGAGGAGCTGGGCGGCGACGTACACGACGTGGATGACTGGGGAATGCGCCGTCTCGCCTACGAGATCGATGACCACGGTGAAGGCCACTATGTTATCATGAGTTTCTCGGCGAAGAGCGACAGGGTAACGAACGAGCTCGATCGCAGGATGCGCATGGACGAACGTGTCATGCGGAGCATGATCTTCAGGATACGAGAGTGAGCAACGAGGTAGCTGACGGCGAGGGGAGGAATACCGGATGCTGAACGTAGTGGTCTTGATAGGGCGGCTGGCAGCTGACCCCGAACCCCGCTATACCGTTGACGGCACCGCGGTAACGAACTTCCGCATAGCAGTTCAGCGGCCCTTCACCAACCGGGAAGGTGAACGCGAGGCGGACTTTTTGGACGTGGTGTGCTGGCGCAAACTTGCTGAGACGGTCGCGCAGAACCTCCGCAAGGGACGCCTGGTGGCGGTGCGTGGCCGGGTACAGACCCGGTCGTGGGAGACCCAGGACGGCGACCGCCGCTGGAAGACCGAGATCGTCGCGGAAGACGTGCGCTTCCTCGACTGGCCTGACGATGATCGGCCGCGCAAGCGCAGAGACACCAAGGACGACGATCTCCTCGATGATTTTCTCGATGACGATGATGCCGATGTACCTTTCAACTAGGAGGTGTTGATGCTTGGCACGTAGAGGTGGAGGACGTGGCCGCAGAAGGAAGGTCTGTTCCTTCTGCGTTGATAGTATCGATTCTGTCGACTACAAGGATGTGGGACGACTGCGCCGTTTCTTGAGCGACCGGGGGAAGATCCTGCCGCGCCGCATCACGGGAAACTGCGCCCGGCACCAGCGGCAGCTGACGCGGGCGATAAAGAGGGCGCGCATCATGGCCCTGCTCCCCTTCACGGTGGAATGATCCTCTGACAGTCGGCCTTCGGGAGGGGAGGGACAGAGCACCGGTTACGGTGCGCCAGAAGAAGTGATCAGACCGAAGGATGATACGGGAATTGCCAAGAACGTTCACGCCATTGAGTGGCTTAAGACCGAGATCACGCGGCAGTTGGGAAGCCTTTTTCGCGCCCTGATGACGGCACGGGAGGACGCCGTGGTGGACTGCATGGCAGCCATCGCATCCTGCTGTTACCTGCTGGCGAGGCGACTGGGAATCAGCTTCTCCCGCGTCGACGCCCGTATCGATCAGCGCTTGAGGTCCGCCGTACGGGATGACCACCAGCTGGAGACCTGGTACGGAGACCTTTCAGCGCTGGTCGACTACCGGGACGAACAGAGGGGACGTGATTGATCATAGAGGATCGGCACGGTGACGGCGGCGGGGGGGCACGACCGCTGGTTGAGAGCGCACTGCTGGCGGCCATAACCGTCCTGTTGATGTTTCTCGGGGCATACCTTCCCATAGCCGGCATCCTTGTGATCCTGATCTGGCCGATACCGGTCATGGTCGTGATACTGCGCCACGGTCTTCGATACGGGCTGATGACCGTCGGAGTCATCGCCATGCTGACAGCCATGTTCATGGGCATTCTCCAGGCGCTGTTCGCGGGGGTGGCCATCGTCGGTTTCATAGGAGTGGCCTTCGGGCTGGGACTGCAGCGCCACTGGAGTGCCGGGACCATGATTGGAGCGGGTACCGGGGTGGTGGCGGCAGCCTTC